>JAYWMS010000487.1:0-15545 GCA_035873215.1 Nitrospirota bacterium
GTTGATTTTTCTATCACGACGTTACTAGTTGCTACGGCCCTCTCAATTTGTTGGCCGAACCCCCCTTGTTCCGACTCCTGCTTTGTACCGCCTTCCTCACGTTTAAATGTCACCACCATATAATCCGAGTATATAATCAAATCGCCTTGAGTCAGAACAACATCTCCTTCAAAAATTGCTCTTCGCTCTTTTCCCTGTGCGGTCATGGATTGTGAAGTAATAGTGAGCTGGGGAGCTGTTGGTTTTTCAGGCACAGCTGATTGCACAAACCCGGCAGCACTCAGGACTGCACAGGCTGGAATGATAAAGCGGAGTCTTGTAATACTAAGACGCAACCTGAACCCGTACATTTTCCAACACCGTAAATTCTTCAGAGTCAAGGTGTCCAACCAGTCCAATGCCCGTAATCGTCATACCGTGCCCTTGAATCGTCACAGGCGTCTTTGTACTAATTTCCTGCTGTTCTGCTACCCAATGAATATGAGGGGTAAAAATTGTGTAGCCATTGGCTAATTCGATCACGATCGGACCTTGGTTGTTCCGCAAATCAAATTCGTTGGTCTCAGTATTAATCGTCCCGCCATCAGCATGCAAGGTCATTTCCTTGCCCTTGTGGCCAAACATCTTGACCTGCACGGTGTGTAAAACCGCACGATGCTCGGAATCAAAAATCTCAGCTTTCTGAGCTTCCACTTCCCACTGAACAAGGCCTTTATCCGTTTGACGGTAGACAAATCCCTCCATGCCCGCATCGGCTTGTTCAACGTAATTAGTAGTCACTGAATGTGGAGGGGAATTGGATTGGACCTTGCCAATCATGACATAGACCAAAAAACCAGCCGATCCCAGAATGACAAGACTAAACGTCCATTGTAAGAAACGATTGGGCATACGGGCTACTCACCCTCCTCATAGTGATTTTGCACAACAAAAAAGCATAGCATAGCCCCTAATGCCTGTAAACTAATTCGAATTCAACAGGCAGGAGAAAAAACGTACTATTTCAAATGGTTATGACGAAAACACCCACGATCTTCGGTGCAGTCATACACACGACCGAAGTATGTGAAGAAAAGCGGAAGGAACAAAGCAGACTGTGTCGTACCTTTTTCTGATTTTCTATTGGTCACTTGGACTGGAGCTAACCTGTGGGACAGGCTCTTCACCGCGTTCGACAAGTTCCAACGCTACCATCATGGCCGCATCGCCAGTTCGTCGTCGAGTAGGAATAATGCGGGTGTAACCACCGGCACGGTTGGCATATCGACCGGCAACATCACTAAACAGCTTGGACACAACATCTTTCTGGCGGATAAAGCTCAAGGCCCGTCGACGCGCATCAAGACTACCGTCCTTTCCCAACGTAATCATTTTTTCTGCGATCCCGCGTAGTTCTTTTGCCTTTGCATGAGTGGTTTCAATCCGTTCATGCTCAAGCAATGAGGTCACCAGGTTACGAAACATCGCGATCCGATGTTCAGTTTTCCGTCCGAGTTGTCTCCCACTTTTACGATGGCGCACAGCAGCCCTCTTGGTTTACGATTTATTCAGGTACACTACCAGTTGGAACGGGGCTATCATTTCTGATACCTAAACCCAATCCCATTTCGGCCAATACTTCTTTGATCTCATTGAGTGATTTCTTGCCAAAATTCTTGGTTTTGAGCATTTCCATCTCACTCTTTTGCACGAGATCTTCGATGGTCTTGATATTGGCATTCTTCAAGCAATTGGCAGCACGGACTGATAACTCAAGTTCGTTCACGCTACGAGTCAAATGCTTATTAAGCTCCAGTTGCGTTTCGGTCTGCGCGGCAGCGGGTTCAAGTTCTCGTATTTCTTCATTGGGAATACAAATGGCTAAATGTTCTCTCAGAATTGAGGCAGCCGAAGCCATCGCTTCCTGAGGAGTAATGCTCCCATCTGTCCACACTTCAAGGTTGAGTTTGTCAAAATCCGTGACTCGACCGACTCTGGCATTCTCAACGTGAAAGTTCACACGTTTGATCGGTGAGAAAATAGAATCAACGGGAACTACACCAATCGGCAAGCCTTCTTCCTTATTTCGCTCAGCTGGCACATACCCGCGACCTGGCTTTACGATCAGTTCCATATCCAACATACCATCTTTGTCAAGCGTGGCGATCAACAGGTCAGGATTCAGAATCGTAATTTCTGCATCATGTTGGATGTCGGATGCCCGAACCTCACCGGGGCCTTTTTTCTTCAATCGCACGGCCTTGGCTTTATCCGTATGCAACTTCAAGCGAAGATTCTTGATGTTGAGGATCACAATAGTGATATCTTCCGCCATGCCCGGCAATGTCGAAAATTCATGGTACGCGCCCTCAATTTTGACGGATGTCACCGCAGCACCTGGCAATGAGGACAGCAACACCCGTCGAAGGGCATTCCCGACGGTCGTCCCAAACCCTCGCTCAAATGGCTCCGCCGCAAACTTGCCATATGTGGATGAGGCTGTGTCTTTGTCCAACTCCAGCCGTATCGGCAGCTGAAAATCCTTAATCCCTTTGCTCATACGCCCCCCTCACCTCATCTTTCATTCTGTATGAAGATTGACCCAACGCCATAAGTGGTTCTTTGAAATGAACTTTTATCGAGAGTACAGCTCAACAATGACCTGCTCATTAACTGGAGCGCCGACTTCATCCTTCGTCGGCAATCCCCGTACGGTGCCTTTGAAGGCTGCGTGATCACAATCAAGCCAACTCGACACGCCTCGGCCTTCCCCAACCTCAAGCGCAGCCTTAATAGCCAACAATTCACGGCTACGTGGTTTTACTTCGATGACATCACCAACAGATGCCGTAAACGAGGCAATATCCGTTTTCCGCCCATTCACCATGATGTGTCCATGGTTGACCAGCTGTCGGGCTTGTTTCCGTGAAAGAGCAAATCCTAGTCGGTACACCACGTTGTCCAATCGACGTTCAAGAAGGCTCAACAGGTTTTCGCCAGTCACGCCCCCCTGGCGATCCGCTTTCTTAAAGATTCCGCGAAATTGTCGCTCCAACACACCGTACATCCGGCGGAGTTTCTGTTTTTCACGGAGCTGTAAGCTGTAGTCAGTCACACGTGAACGACGAGACTGGCCATGTTGACCCGGAGGATAACTCCGCCGCTCAATCGCACACTTCTCCGTCATGCATCGGGTGCCCTTAAGGAATAATTTTACCCCTTCTCGTCGACAAAGCCTGCAAACCGGCCCAGTATAATTCGCCACTTCAATACCCTCTCGCTAAAAACAGGTTCTCATACATTCGTTGGTCTCTCATATCGTCACAACAGCCTTACACTCGACGGCGTTTCGGCGGTCGGCAGCCATTGTGAGGAATCGGAGTCACGTCACGAATCATATTCACGCGCAACCCAACCGACTGCAGGGCTCGTACGGCAGACTCTCTCCCTGATCCGGGTCCATTGACATGGACATCAATCTGGCGCATCCCATGTTCCATGGCTTTGCGCCCTGCCGCCTCACCCGCTCGCGTGGCCGCAAAGGGAGTGCTTTTTCGAGAGCCTTTAAAACCAAGGCTTCCTGAGCTGGACCAGGCGACCGCATTACCACTCATATCCGTGATCGTCACTAGTGTATTGTTGAACGATGCTTGTACATGAGCGATGCCCACTTGCACCACTTTCTTTTCTTTCTTTTTCCCCTTTTTCACCGTCATAGCGTTATCACTCTCCTCTTGCCCCTTCCGACAATCGTTTGGATTCCTTAAGGTTCATCACCTGGACTTGGCTCGACCTCCGATGGAGGCCCGACGTCCTTTTCTTGTTCTGGCATTGGTCTTACTCCGCTGTCCACGGACCGGCAAGCCTCTTCTATGGCGGAGCCCACGATAAGTTCCGGCATCAACGAGCCGTTTAATGCTCATGGTGATTTCCTTGCGTAGGTCACCCTCTACCATGAAATCTTTTTCAATCGCATCCCGAAGCTTAATGATATCCTCTTCAAGTAAGTCTTTCACCCGAAGGGAAGCCTCAACTCCGGTCTGTTGTAAAATCTTCCTGGCACTCCACGGACCTATGCCATAAATATAAGTAAGACCGATATCCACGCGCTTGCCAACCGGGAGATCCACACCTGATATGCGGGCCATGTATTCCTGCCTTTCCTCTTGGGTAGCGGGTCTTCCGCTACTACTTAATGCATTGGAGACGGTACGCTTGCTACCCCTGACGTTGCTTATGACGCGGGTTACTGCATCGCACCATCACAATACCCCGGCGCCTGAATACCATACATTTTGCACAAATGGGTTTGACTGATGATTTTACTTTCATGATGCAATTCCCTCAGATCACTTAAATCGATACGTAATCCGGCCCCTGGTCAAATCATACGGAGATAGCTCAACCGTCACTTTATCTCCTGGTAGAATACGAATAAAATGCATGCGCATCTTACCTGAAATGTGAGCAAGGATCTTGTGTCCACTTTCCAAATTCACTCGAAACATCGCATTGGGTAAGGTTTCTAATACCACACCTTGAACTTCTATGACATCTTCTTTCCCCATGCCAGTAGCTTTCTATTAATCGCCCCCGTCAGACCATAAATCCCAGCGTCAATGGACGGTCGTCAGCACCCTTGCCGGTCCCGCTGCTTGAATCGCAATGGTATGCTCAAAATGCGCTGAAAAGCTTCCATCTTTCGTCACAGCCGTCCACTGATCTTCCAAAACCCGAACATGGCAACTGCCAATATTCACCATCGGCTCAATGGCCAAGACCATCCCAACCTGCAGCCGAGGGCCTTGCCCTGGCCTCCCATAATTCGGAACTTGCGGCTCTTCATGTAACTGTCGCCCAATTCCATGGCCGACAAAGTCCCTTACCACCGAAAAGCCATGCTGTTCAACGTGGGATTGAATGGCATGGGAAATATCAGACAGCCGATTCCCCACAATTGCTTGATCAATGCCCTTCTCCATAGCTTGTCTCGTCACGGTCACCAACGATTCAAGTTGAGCGGATATTGAACCCACAGGCACTGTAATTGCCCCATCTCCATAAAATCCCTGAATGATTGCACCTAAGTCAAGGCCGATAATGTTTCCCTCTTTCAAGGCTCGTGTCGACGGGATACCATGAACCACTTCGTCATTGATCGATGCACACAAGGTTTTAGGGAAGTTCCTATACCCCTTGAAAGCGGGAATCCCTCCATGATCACGGATAAATTCCTCCGCGATTTTATCCAACTCCAGGGTGGTTACCCCGGGTTTCACTTCGTTTCTTAGAACCTCATGCGCTTCCGCAACAATCCGGGAAGCCTCTGCCATCCACTCGACTTCTTCCTCTGTCTTTAACACGATCATGAATACTCACGACCTAAGGAAGTAAATCGCGCAGACGCGCCTGAACATCTCCCACGGGGCCTGAGCCATCCAAGTTTGCCAAAATATTTTTTTGCTGATAGTACTCGATTAAGGGAGCTGTTTGCTCTTCGTAAACCGATAGCCGCGACTCTACCGTCTCCCTTTTATCATCACTACGCTGGACCAGACTCCTTCCACACACGTCACAAAGGCCTTCCTGCTTCGGCGGAACAAATTCGATATGATACACCGCTTGGCATTGTGGACAACTTCGACGACCACTCAATCGATTTACCACTTCATCACGTGGAATGGTAAAGTAAATGACTCGATCTAAGGCTTGTCCTTTTTGCTGTAACAAATTCGATAAAGAATCGGCTTGAGGAACCGTTCGAGGAAACCCATCGAGAATAAAGCCTTTTGCGCATTCAGAGGTACCAATTTTTTCCTCTACCAAGCCAATCACAACCTGATCAGGCACAAGATCCCCTCGATCCATATAGGCTTTTGCCTTCATACCCAACGACGTTTGTTCTGCCACGGCAGCTCGCAATAAATCACCGGTGGATATCTTAGGAATTCCCAACTCTGCAGCGACCATTTCGGCTTGCGTGCCTTTCCCGACACCTGGTGCTCCCAGGAACACTAACCGCATAATTATTAACGACCTTTAATTGGTTTCTTTAGGAAGCCCTCGTAGTTCCGCATCAGCATATGGGACTCAACTTGTTGCGCTGTATCCAAACCCACGCCCACCACAATGAGAAGGGAGGTCCCTCCAAAATAAAACGGAACATTGAGCCTATAAATTAACAATTCTGGGATCACGCACACCATCGCTAAATAGATGGCCCCGGCAAAGGTGATTCTCGTTAATACCTTATAAATATAGTCTGCGGTTCGCTGTCCTGGTCGAATACCTGGGATGAATCCCCCATATTTTTTCATATTGTCCGACATATCCACGGGATTAAGTACCACCGCTGTATAAAAGAAGCAAAAGAACAAAATCAAGCCGACATACAGCATCGTGTAGACCAAGGATCCCGGGGCCAATTGCGCCCCTATATCCTGTACCCACGGAACCTGGATAAAACCGGTAATCGTGGCCGGGAATGCAATGATCGATGATGCAAAAATCGGAGGGATCACCCCCGCGGTGTTGATTTTTAACGGAATATGCTGACTTTGACCGCCGAACACCCTTTTGCCGACCACTCGCTTAGCATACTGTACGGGAATTTTCCGACGCGCCGTCTCCAAGAACACAATCGCGGCCACAACCCCCATCATGACAAAGAAGAGGATCATTAAGAACAACAGGCTCAGTTCGCCGACCCGGTACAAATCAACGGTCTGCACGACGGCACTGGGAAGTCGCGCTACGATTCCGGCAAAGATAATAAGGGAAATCCCATTCCCCACCCCGCGTTCAGTGATCTGTTCCCCAAGCCACATCAGAAACGCCGTGCCGGCCGTCAAGGTGATCACCGTCATAAAGCGAAAGGGCCACCCTGGCTCCATCACGAATTGGCCTTGATTCATACCTTCGAGGCCAAGAGCGATGCCAAAGCCCTGGATGAGGGCAATTCCAATCGTCCCGTAGCGTGTATATTGAATGATGGTTTTTCGTCCGCGCTCACCCTCCTTTGCCAGTTTGGTCAAATGGGGAATAACAACGGTCAGCAACTGCAGAATAATCGAAGCACTGATATATGGCATGATGCCCAGCGCAAAAATGGTAAGCCTGGACAGCGCACCGCCTGAAAAAATATCGAGAAAGCCGAGAAGGGCCCCCCCCCGATCCAACAAAAATTTCTGTAGCTGCTCATTATCAATACCGGGGGTCGGGACATGTGCCCCGATCCGGTACACGGCCAACATGGCCAACGTAAACAGGACCCGGCTCCGCAGCTCCGGGATTTTCAGGATGTTTTGGAAGCTCGTAATGAGCCGTTCAAGCACGGGCAATGACCTTGGCTTGTCCGCCCGCTTGCTGAATTTTGTTCAGGGCCGACTCACTAAACTTATGCGCTTCAATGATGAGGGGCTTTGATAGATCGCCGACCCCCAAAATTTTAATCGGATGCCTTCGTTTCTTGACGATCCCATGCTCCCGTAACACTTGGGGCGTCACCTCCGTCACATCGGCAAGCACAGACAATGACCCCAGATTGACGATGGCATACTCCACGCGAAATGGATTATAAAACCCTCGCTTGGGCAAGCGTCGAGCCAACGGCATTTGTCCACCTTCAAACCCAGCCATGTTGGGGCGACCGGCTCGCGCCAACACTCCCTTATGTCCCTTACCCGCAGTTTTCCCAGTCCCGGAACCAGGGCCACGCCCTATCCGTTTTCGCTTTTTCTTAGCGCCCCGCGGTGGCTTAAGTTCATGAAGCTTCATACGGCTGAAACCTCCACAAGATGTTTGACTTTGTCAAGGAGACCTAACACCTGTGGCGTGCTGGGTCGTTGAACCGTCTGATGCAATTTTCGGAGACCCAGCGCGTGTAAAAAAATTCGTTGGCGAGAGGGCCGACCGATGGGGCTATGTTTCAGCGATATCTGCAACTGTTTCGCGTTCCCTGCTTGTGAAGATTTCGGCACCTGACCTTACTCCTCGTATGAATTTAGGACGAGACAACCTGCTCAAGTTGCCTGACTCGTCTGACTTCTTCCGAATCCTTTAACTTAGAAAGTCCTGTCAGGGTTGCTCGAACGACGTTGATGGGGTTACCACGACCCAAGGTCTTGGCAATGATATTGCGAGCACCCATGACTTCCAAAATAGCCCGAACGGCTCCACCAGCAATAATACCTGTTCCTTCCTTGGCGGGCTTCATGAGGATGTGCTCTCCTCCAAAGTACCCATGGACATCGTGTGGAATACTTCCATTCTTCAGTGGCACACGGATCAAATGCTTCTTGGCTTGCCCCACGGCTTTGGCGATCGCCGGCGGCACCTCCGCCGCCTTACCCTTGCCAATGCCGACCCACCCGTCACCATCTCCGACGACAACAAGCGCACTAAAGGAAAACCTCTTTCCACCTTTGACCACCTTCGCCACCCGATTGATGGCAACCAGCTTATCTTTCAAATTCAATTCATCAGGATTCACGCGTACCAAACGTCTGCCCTCCAAATTTAAAAGTTCAGCCCGCCTTCACGAGAGGCATCGGCTAAGGCCTTTACACGCCCGTGATATAAACGACCGCCACGATCAAAGACCACGGCATTCACTTTTGCGGCCTTTGCTCGCTCGGCCAACAATTTTCCAACTGCCGTTGCGGCCTCTTGGGACCCACCAGACTTTACTTGCTCACGAACCATCGCATCCCTTGAAGAAGCCGAGACAAGGGTTCTACTTGATGAGTCATCGATAATTTGCGCATAGATGTGTGCATTACTTCGGAAGACATTGAGCCGAGGACGACTGGAGTCTCTCTGAAACCCCTTGCGAACTCGCACCTTCCTTCTCAAGAACTGTCGCCGCTTCGTATCCTGCTTCATCGTATCACGCTACTTCTTCCCAGCTTTTCCAGCCTTCTTAATAAGGACTTCCCCAGCATATTTTATGCCCTTTTGCTTGTACACATCGGGCGGACGAACACTTTTAATATTGGCCGCCACTTGCGTCACCAACCGCTTATCCACGCCACGAAGCGAGACCACCGTCTGCTTATCAACCGCGACCTGAACACCTTGAGGAATGGGCACCGTCACCGGATGCGCAAAGCCCACACTTAACGTCAGTGTTTGCCCCTGCACCTGCGCTCGGTAGCCTACGCCCGATAATTCCAAAGTTTTCTCATATCCCGCCGTAACTCCATGAACGATATTCTTGAGTTCAACCTGCGTTAAACCGTGGAGAGCCCTGGCACGAGGAGAGTTCCCTGACCGCCCAACATGCAACGCGCCGTCTTTGACTTCCACACTCATGCCATCCGCCAACTTCCATTCCAATTGGCCCAGCGGTCCCTTAATAGACACACCACGGTCAGCTACCTTCACGTCAACTCCAGAAGTGATGGGGACAGGCTTATTTCCAATTCGTGACATGATCTTCTTCCAATCCAGGCCTTACTTACCTGACAGTTTAATCAGACAATTCTTACCAGATATAACATAGCACTTCACCACCATTCCCTTGACGCCTGGCTTCTTGATCCGTGACGACACCCTTGGACGTTGAGAGTATGGCCACTCCAAATCCCCCCATGACACGTGGAATCTCCTCTTTGCCAACATAAACCCGATGACCAGGCTTACTCACTCGTTTAATCCCAGTGATGACGGAAATCCTCTCTCTCCCCTTCAAGTAACGCAAATCCGCCTCTAGCACAGGATGGCCATCGACGCGACTTTCTTGAAAGTTGCCAATAAACCCTTCACTCCGAAATACAGATAAAATATTGATTTTGACCTTTGATGCCGGAATCTTCACTGTGGCATGCCCTCGTCGTCCCGCATTCAGTACGCGGGTAAAGAGATCGGCGATTGGATCTGTCATGGACATAAAGCGTATCTCCCAAATTCCTTTACAAAAACACTACACATCTGCTTGCAATCGACGAACCATTTACCAGCTTGATTTGGTTACTCCGGGAATATCACCCCGATGGCTATGATATCGAAAACAAATACGACACATGCAAAATCTTCTCAAGAACGCCCTAACTCTTCCACACAATGGGCAACGATTATAACGACGAACCGGAAATTTTGGCTCAGCGGCGGCCTTAATTCGCAGGGCTTTCCTCGACACGATGACCCCCTATCTCCATAAGAAAACTTTAGTAAATATGCACGCTATTCGCGAAAGGGCATGCCTATATGCGTTAATAACGACTTCGCTTCGTCATTTCGCTTTGCACTGGTCACAATCGTGATGTCCATCCCATGAATAGATGCCACATCATCGTATTTAATTTCCGGAAACGTGAGCTGCTCTTTCAAACCCAACGTAAAGTTTCCACGCCCATCAAAGGCTTTTGGCGATACACCTCGAAAATCACGAATACGTGGCAGGCTAATGCTCACCAAACGATCCAAAAATTCATACATATAAGAGCCCCGCAATGTCACTTTTGCGCCGATAGGAATCCCCTGCCGCAACTTAAAGCCGGCTATAGCTTTTTTGGCTCGCGTCATAACCGGCTTTTGCCCGGTAATTAATGCGAGTTCAGCCACGGCACTTTCCAATAATTTAATATTCTGAACGGCCTCTCCCATGCCCACATTAAGGATGATTCGCTCAATGCGAGGAACCTGCATATGATTCTTATAGGAATACTCCTTCATCATTCGCGGAACTACTTCGCTACGATAGTATTCGCGAAGACGTGGGGGGACCGAGCCCGCCACGGATGGCGCTGCTTTTGCTTTTTGGGTTGCCCCAGAAGCTGCTTTTGCTTTTTTGGTTGTCCCAGAACTTGACTTGGTTGCCATTACGCCTTATCCAATATTTCTTCAGGACTTCTTCTCAATACTCGGACTCGTCGCCCATCATCCATGGTTTTGATGCCAACCCGCGATGGCTTTTGCAGGCTGTCAGAATACACCATAACGTTGGAGATCGAAAAATGACCTTCTCGCTCCATGATCCCGCCTTGCTTGTTCTTCTGTGTCGGCTTCGTGTGGCGCTTGATGATATTCAGCTTCTCCACCGTGACCATGGCCTTACTCGAATTCACCGTCAACACCTTGCCGGTCTTACCACGCTCGCGGCCGGCAATCACCATGACCATATCGCCCTTCTTAATATGAGTTTTTTTTCGTACTCGCCGATCGCGCTTCACATCATGCCTTTCTAGATCACTTCAGGCGCCAAGGAAATAATTTTCATAAATCGCTTTTTCCTAAGCTCACGCGCCACAGGCCCGAATATTCTTGTTCCAACTGGATCACCCTGATTGTTCACGATCACGCAGGCATTACGGTCAAAACGAATATAGGATCCATCTTCTCGACGACGACTCTTTTTCGTCCTGACGATTACCGCCTTTACCACATCGCCCTTTTTAACCGAGGCTCTTGGGATCGCCTCTTTCACTGAAACCACAACAATGTCCCCAATTCCACCATATCGTCGCCTTGTGCCACCCAAGACATGAAAACAACAGACACTCTTAGCCCCCGAATTATCTGCAACGTCTAAGTAGGTAGAATTTTGAATCATAGTTGATTACCAGTTCCGCACTTCCGCATACAGCTCATTACTCTCCGCCCTCAGCCCACTATTTTAATGGAGCCTGCTCCCCACGCTCAATAATCTCTGCCACGCGCCAATGCTTGTCCTTACTTAACGGTCTTGCTTCCACGATTCTGACTCGATCTCCGATGCGACAGTCATTCTTTTCATCATGTGCTTTCAACTTCGTGACCCGACGCATCACTTTTCCATACAACGGATGGGAAACAGACCGCGTGATGGCGACAACAACCGTCTTCTGCATCTTGTCGCTAATCACCCGCCCAAACGAAGATCGCTGTCGCCTGGCTATGCTTGTCATCATCGCACCATACCCCAATTCATAGCATCAACCTTTCTGCCCTGCCTTCACACGAAGCACCGTTTTGGCTCTGGCGACTGATCGCCTTACCTCACGAATGCGCATGGGATTCTCAATACGTCCCATCGCCAATTGACATCGGAGATGAAACAATTCTTGCTTTAATTCACTAATTTTTTTTGTGAGCTCTTCGGGCTCAAGCCCTTGCAATTCCTTCACATTCATAGTCTTGATACCTAAATTGGGAATTCTCCTCGAGCCACAAACTTTGTGGCCAGAGGCAATTTATGACCGGCCAAGCGAAATGCCTCTTCTGCCACTTCCCGCGTGACGTCATCCATCTCATATAAAATTCGGCCAGGCTTCACTATGGCCGCCCAAAACTCTAGACTACCTTTACCTTTTCCCATCCGGACTTCGGCTGGCTTCTTTGTAATAGGCCTGTCCGGAAATATTCGTGTCCAGATACGCCCACCACGCTTGACGTGGCGAGTCATGGCAATTCGAGCCGCTTCAATCTGACGAGCTGTGATTCGCCCTGGCTCAAGAACCTTGAGCCCATACTGGCCAAAAGACACCTCACTTCCGCGATACGCCTTTCCCCGCATTCGTCCTTTTTGAACCTTACGATATTTGACTTTTTTGGGTGATAACATAGCGAATTCTCGAGAAAATCCTAAGCTATTTTAGTAGATGGCCTTCAAATTTTAAAAATAATTTAATGTCAGAGAAGACCGAGACCTTGCTCGGCCCTGGCAACTGATGGCAATTCGGCAATTCCCTTAAAGATCCACGACTTGATACCAATAATACCCATGGTTGTATGTGCCTCAGCAAAGCCATAGTCCACGTCTGCTCGAAGCGTATGCAAAGGCACACGACCTTCTCGATACCATTCGGTTCGGGCAATCTCGTTACCTCCTAAACGTCCAGCACAATTGACTCGTATCCCTTGCGCGCCCAGACGCAGAGCGGATGCCACACTTCTCTTCATGGCTCGGCGAAACGACACGCGTTTCTCCAATTGCAACGCAATGTTTTCAGCAACTAGCTGAGCATCCAATTCTGGCTTTTTTATTTCTTTCACGGTCACATAGACTTCACGTCCATACTTCTCTTCCAGCATGGATTTCAACTTATCGACTTCAGCACCTTTTCGACCAATAATGATACCCGGTCGAGCCGTATGAATGATGACTTTCACCTGATTCCCTGATCGCTCCAATTCCACTCTCGCGATACCGGCATGATACAAGCGCGACTTTACGATTTTCCTGATTTGGATATCCTCATGAAGGAGTTTCACAAAGTCCTTCTTAGCGTACCATCGGGAATTCCAGGTTCTAGTGTACCCCAGGCGAAATCCATACGGATGCGTTTTTTGTCCCATAAAACCAGCTACCCCTTTACCTAACTTAAGATCTGCAATGCCCTGTCCCCCAACATTACGAGGATGAACTAACCGACTCCACGACAATGGTTATATGACTGGTTCGCTTGTGAATCGGGCTTGCACGTCCCTGTGCTCGTGGCTGGAAACGCTTGAGTACTGCGCCACCATCCACGAAAGCCCGAGAAACTCTCAACGATTCAGGATCCCCCAACTCTTTTCCCGCTGCATTAGCGACCGCAGATTGCAGAACTTTTTCCACCACGCGTGCAGCCGCTCTGGGTAAATATTTAAGAAGAGTCAGGGCTTCAGGAACCTCACGTCCACGAATCAAATCAATCACCAATCTGACCTTGCGCGGCGTCATTCTGACAAATCGAAGAACAGCTTTTGCGTCTGCCATTGAAAACCCTCTTTATCTTGAACCAGCCATGGACCCTATTTTAGGGCCACCGCTTTTTCCGATCTTGCAGCACCATGTCCCCTAAAGAAACGCGTCGGGGAAAACTCACCAAGCTTGTGGCCAACCATATTTTCCGTGACATAGACAGGGATGAATTTTTTCCCATTGTGCACGGCAAACGTATGACCAATCATATCAGGAACCACAGTTGACCGACGCGACCATGTTTTAATGAGCTTATGATCCCGAGTTTCATTCATCCTATCGACTTTTTCCATCAAGTGTTTGTCCACAAATGCACCTTTATGAACTGACCGCGGCATAATGCTCTCCTACCAACAACTATTTGGTTCGTCGAGAAATGATAAATTTCGAAGAAGCCTTCTTTTTCTTTCGAGTCTTAAAACCTTTGGTTGGGACACCCCATGGTGTCACGGGATGCGGGTTGCCCTGCCCAGACTTCCCCTCTCCTCCACCGTGAGGGTGATCCACAGGATTCATCACCACCCCGCGAACATGAGGCAGCCTTCCCATCCACCGAGAACGACCAGCCTTCCCGACAGAGATGTTTCCATGATCTACATTTCCGACTTGCCCAACGGTGGCCATACATGTGCCCAGAATTCGTCTCATTTCACCTGACACCAATCTCACCTGGACATACTTGCCTTCCCGGCCCATGACCTGAGCCACCGCACCAGCACTTCTGGCCAATTGACCTCCCTTGCCAGGCCTCAATTCCACATTGTGGATTATCGTACCCAGTGGCATGGCGGATAAAGGCAGGGCATTTCCTGGTTGAATATCCGATTCAGGACCGGCCTGCACCACCGATCCAATCTTCAAACCGACAGGAGCTAGAATGTATCGCTTTTCGCCATCGGCATAATGGAGCAAGGCAATTCGAGCATTTCGATTTGGATCATATTCTATTCTGGCAACTTTAGCAGGGATAGCAAACTTATCGCGCTTAAAATCAATCTGACGATACAATCTCTTGTGCCCGCCACCCCTAAAGCGGACGGTCACCCGTCCATTATTATTGCGCCCACCCGATGATGAAGACGGCCGCACCAATGCCTTTTGCGGCCTCTCCTTGGATAGGCCTTCCCCAACTACTGCTGTCATCCCCCGCCTACCGGGTGATGTGGGACGATAAGATTTAATACTCATCGACTCGTACCACCTTCCCCTACTAGCTGATGGCGTTGGCGAACAGATCTAGATTTATGCACTTTCATACAATTCCAACTTTTCACCTTCTTTGAGCGTAACGATGGCCTTTTTCCAGTCTGGCCGCTTCCCGACAAAACGCCCCTGACGCTTCGTCTTTCCCATCACGGTCATGACATTCACAGACTTCACCTTCACCTTCAGAGCAGTCTCAACAGCCCGCTTGATATCAATTCGATTGGCATCAAGGCGGACCCTGAAGGCCACCCGATTGGCTTGCTCTTGAAGTGAAGTCACTTTTTCCGTTAATAAGGGCTTTACAAGAATGTCGAAAGCATCTTTTTTCACGACCACAACTCCTGGATTTTAGAAACTTCGCTCTCCAACACAAGGAGGGTGTCATGTCGTAGAATATCATAGACATTTAGGCTAGACGCATCCATAACCGTTAAGCCACTGATATTCCTGGCTGCACGCCCAAGCGCTTGATCATCCGAACCCACCACCAACAGAATCGTTCCTGGCAATTCAAGTTCCGCCAATTTCTTCGCCACATAACGAGTCTTGGGTTCGGGTAACTGAAAACCAGAAAGCACCACCACTTCACCGGCAGCCTGCTTCGATGACAACGCACTTTGAATCGCGACACGATAGGCAGTCCTAGGCATATCAGTATTATATTTCCGAGGACGAGGCCCAAATGCGATTCCACCAT
>JAYWMS010000499.1:0-20622 GCA_035873215.1 Nitrospirota bacterium
ACCTGAAACGGGTTTGAGATCAAAAATGCAAATGGGCCTGGGTGCTATCGCAATGTTCACCCTGATCGGGGTTGCCCCTGTTTTGGGTATTGAGGTGGATCTGACGATGGAACAAGCTGTACAGCTTTTATCCGCTGGCCGGGGGCCGATGGAGAAAGCTAAAACGGTTGAAGAGGTGACGAAACTCATCAAGGCAGCTGATAAGGCTATTCGCATTGGGACTGATCCTGAACAGGAGCCATGTAGCTCCAGTGCTGTCCTAAAAACAAAGTCATATTGGTTGGAATATTTTGGCCGTCGCGAGGCGGCGGAATCCAAACGGCTCAAGACGGAAATCAGGATGCCCGAGGCGAAAGTGAAAGAAATCTTACTTATGCCCAATTTAGAAATTGAGATTGGCCTGTGCGGGCAGGAGGAATATTTTGCCGAAGGGGCCGACGTCGCGCTTCAACAGAATTCGAATAATATCATGCCGGTTGATAAGGGAAAGCCGAGTCGAGGTAGGAAAATTCCTGGGTCAAAGATGGATTACATTTCACGATTTTCCGCTCGATTTGCCTATCAAGATTTTGATCCGATGGCCCCCGCAAACATTGTCGTATTTTTTCCTGACGGGAAGCTGATTAGTCTCGAAGCAGATTTTTCGAAGGTTAAGTAGGCCATGATATGAGAGTCATATCAGAGGGCAGCCCTCATGGGGTCCTCCTCAGCAGGATTTAGAAAAAGTTCACTGGTGACATTCTGGTCGAAATATGATGCCGCAGACGTCATAAGTGAAGCATGGTGATCCGATTCCTATGATGCTGACATTCTCTTCCTTCTCTCCTCACGGATCACGAAATAGGTCTTGCCCGTGGACAGGGGCGTCTTCGCGTCCCTGGGTTTGGGTGGGTGAAATAGCGAGGCTTGTTGAACATCCTGCGTTACAACTATTAGAGGGTTCCGTTTCCCTCAAGTTCCGCTTTGCGTAAGGTGTACAGGTGATGATACAGCCCGCCATGCTGGATTAGCGTGGCGTGGGTGCCTTCCTCGATGATCCGCCCCTTTTTGATAACAAAAATACGATGGGCTTCTTGAATCGTAGTGAGCCGATGGGCAATGACAACGGTCGTGCGTCCAACCATCAGTCGTTGCAGGGCTTGCTGAACCAACATTTCGGATTCAGAATCTAAGGCAGATGTGGCTTCATCAAGGATGAGTAGGCGTGGGTTTTTCAGTATGGCACGCGCAATGGCGATCCGTTGACGCTGTCCTCCGGATAAATTGATCCCCTTTTCTCCGATCATCGTCTGATAACCATCGGGTAAATTCTCGATGAATTCATGTGCGTTTGCGGCCTGACTGGCTTGAATGACTTCGCCATGGGATGCGGTGTCTCGTCCGTACCTGATGTTTTCGAATATTGTTTCACCAAAGAGGATCGTTTCTTGTGGCACCAAGGCTATCTGACCATAGAGACTGTCAATTTTGACCGAACGCAAATCATGCCCATCGATTGTTATCAATCCCTCTGTGGGATCGTAGAAGCGATGTAACAGGTTTGCGATGGTCGTTTTCCCAGAACCCGTGGGCCCAACCAGTGCTACCATTTCTCCTGGCGGGGCTTCGAATGAAATGTTGGTGATCACGGGTTGTCTGACATCGTAGGCAAAATGTACATTCCTGAATTGAACATGCCCACGGATTGTCGGCAATGCGTGGGCGTGAGGATCTTCCTTTACCTCTGGTTTGGTGTCGAGTAACTCAAAAACGCGATGCATAGCCCCTTGCGCTTCTTTAATTTGCGAAAAGATTCTGGCGGCAGAACCAAACGGCCCGATTAAGATTCCCGCAAACAGTACAAAGGCGATGAGGTCTCCAGGTGTCATCGTGCCGTCAATCACCTGCTTGCCGCCGTACCATAAAACCGCCCCAGCCATGATCAACGTCAGAAGTGTGATGGTCGGAATAAAGACGGAAAGAATTGCGGCACGCCTGAGCGTCAAGGCGACCAATGAATTGAGTGCGGTGCGAAATCGTCCTTTTTCGCGCGTAGTTTGTACAAAAGACTTGACGATTCGGATGCCGGAGATGACTTCTTCAATCAACGTTGTTAAGGAAGCTGTTTGGTCTTGGATGGTGGTGGACAAGCTCTTTAATCGTTTGCCGAACAATCTAGCGATGAGGACAAGCGCTGGGAGCAAGAGAAGGATAAGAACGCACAACTTCCAATTCATATAGAACAAAATGGCAATGCCACCGATGAGAGTGACGAGATGCTTTGCCGAGTCTATGGGAGTTTCAGTCACCAACGTTTGAATGACTCCGACGTCGTTCATTAAGCGGGAGAGGATTTCACCAGTTCGGCGTTTGGCAAAAAAGCTGAGAGAGAGCCTTTGAATATGTTCAAAGAGGTGAGCGCGAAAATCTGCCATGACGTGCTGTGACAAGCGCGTCGTGACATAACTTTGTCCCATCGACAACATGCTTTGTCCCACGGCGATGCTCAAAAAGATGAAAATCGTGTGGGTCATCAGTTCTGTATTTCGTTGGACCGTCACAATATCCCACAATTTTCCTGCAAGCTTGATCAGCAGAAGATAGCTGAGGGCGACGCCCATGATCATGAAGGCAGCTATGATCATTTGAAAAATGTAGGGGCGAATGAATGGAAGGAACCGTGAAAAGTGTGACATAGAGGTTAGGCAGGGTGGTACATCATGCGATGGATAGGCCTGGATCGTCGTGTGAAGAGTGGGTGCCCGTGTGGCAGCGAATGGAAGCAGTGCAAGCGTGGCCGGAGGGGCGAGCTATTCCAATTGCGTGACTGATTCAATCATGTTTTTATTGAGGGCAACAAAATCTGCCTGGTCCTTCCCATCAATCAAGACATCGGTCAAGGTGATGAAGAATATCGATTCGTCGTTAAAGAGATCCGACACGCGATTCCGCATGGATGGGACAAACAAATTTCCCGTATAGGTACTCAGTGCCGTCCGGACTCGGATCTTCGTTTTTTTCCCGAGATGCATCGTTTCCACCTAGACGTACACCGTCAAGGCTTAATTCCGTCGACGGGCAAATTTCATACGACGGCGAAGTTTTTTGTGTTTATGCTTTCGCATTTTTTTTCGCCGCTTTTTTACGACACTCGACATTCACGCTCCTTTCCTTCCCTTTTGTTCGGCGGAAGGAGTATCCCCAATATTCAAACTGGTCGCTGACACGAAATGAGGTGTGTGATTGTACGTTCTTGTACAAGCGATAAGGGGTCTACTGGTACCATAGGCTAGTGAATGCTGTCAAGAAATCAGCTTCACCTTCCCCATGTGGCGGGTTCAAATTGGCCTATGCTGTCTTGACCAACTCCTGGGTCATATCGTAAAAATGGTAGTTATGTTACGTATGACTCCTCGGCTTGCCGTACTGCTTGTAATCCTATCTTTCTCAGGCCTTCCATGGTTAACCGGTTGTCAATCGACTCCTCCAAAGTATCCAGACGATCATGCGAGATTTGACCGGATTGTCAAAGCCGTATCGGCTCTAGAGACCGCCTATACAAAGAAGGATTTAGTGGCGCTCCAAGATTTGATGTTACCAGTGGAGCCACTGGATCGCACACAACTGGACATGCAAAATGATTTTGCCACATTTTCTGATATTTCGTTGGATATGACGATCGAACGTATTATTATTCGGGGTGGGCATGCAACAGTGAATATCCGGTGGGCGGGCGAATGGAAACAGGGTTCCGAACCGGTTGGTCTGATTGGTCACGGGCATGGGGAACTCATTTGGAGCGGAAATCAAGTGATTCTTCTAAGTGGCGTAGATGGTGATCTGCCATTTGGCATGACCAGCCGTCTTAAATCTTCTTAGCAGGGTGTTGAAAAAGTCTGCCAGCAGCGTTCTCGGTCCTCCGTCGTGCACACCTATTGCCTGTACGCTCCGCCCGCCAAAGCCGGTGCGGCCTTGCCCGTGGAGCAGGGCGCCTTGGCGCTCCTGGGCTTGAGTTGGGGAAATAGCGAGCCTTTTTGAATACCCTGGGGATTGTTGTTGTGAATATTGTCTCAAGATAATCCAGTGCTCTTCTGAAAAATTTGAGTTTTAACCCATCTACCAAAACAAATTCCATCGACCATATATGGGTGTTTTCGTTGCTCAACAATCTCCTCTTCCTCTTAAGTGAATCTAGATTTTTTCCGGCATTGGTGGAATTTTTTTGATTTCTTTATCTGGGCATATGATCAATAATCATTGGTAGGGTACCTTTTATTGCAAAAAAGGAATGGGTCTCTCACGTGAAGCAATGGGGTGGCGAAGTTTATTAGGTAGGTGCGGATGAAAAGAACTTCTGAACTACAGGCAAGTGGAGCGGAAATAGATTTCCTGGTTGTAGGAAGTGGTGTGGCTGGATTACGCGCGGCGTTGGAACTATGCAAGCATGGACGCGTCCTCATCGTGACCAAAGGCAGTCCCCTGGAAAGTAATTCGATCTATGCGCAAGGGGGGGTGGCGGTGGCGCTGAATCGTGAGGACAATGTCCAACTTCATTACAGCGATACGATCAAGGCAGGACATCGGTTAGGGCGAGAAGAAGCTGCGCGTGCCTTAGTGGAAGAAGGTCCCACGCGAATTCAGGAACTCATCGCATGGGGTGCCCAATTTGATAAAGTCGATGGCAAGTTTGCTTATACGAAAGAAGGTGCTCATAGCCGAGACCGAGTCCTGCGCGCACGCGGAGATGCAACCGGTCATGAAATCGTACGCGTTCTCATGGAGCGCGTACGGAAAGAGGCGAATATTCAATGGTTAAAGCATCACTTTACCATGGACCTCCTCATGGTCGATGGGCATTGTGGTGGTCTTTGGGTTTTAGATGAAAGCAGGAAGACGTGTCAGCTCTTGTCCTCTTCGGCGGTGATCCTATCAACTGGAGGTGCAGGTCAAGTATTTTCGCGGACAACGAATCCGGGCAATGCAACCGGTGATGGATTAGCCATGGCGTTTCGAGCTGGAGCGGTGTTGGAAGACATGGAGTTTGTGCAATTTCATCCGACCTCACTGTATCATCCATCCAGTCCTCCGTTTCTTCTCTCGGAAACGATGCGTGGAGAAGGCGGTCTGCTGCGCAACCGCAGTGGCGAATTGTTCATGTCAAAGTATCATCGGGCTGCGGAGTTAGCGCCGCGTGATATTGTTGCACGAGCAATTTGGTCTGAGATGGCCGCGACCCGATCCACGCATGTCTATTTGGATGTCACCCATCTCGGGGCCTCATATACCAAGAAGCGCTTTCCAACGATTTATAAAATGTGTTTGCGTTTGGACGTCGATATCACGGAGGAATGGATACCGATATCTCCCAGTGCCCACTACATGATGGGTGGCATTAAAGCCGGCATAGGTGGAGAGACGACGATTCCGGGTCTCTATGCCGCTGGGGAAGTAGGATGCAATGGCGTGCATGGTGCGAACCGGCTTGCGAGTAACGCACTGTTGGAAGGTTTGGTCTTTGGCACACGTGCTGCCCGCTCTGCAGCAAATGTCACATCTTCTATTTCCAGCCAGCAGCTGCAGGGATTCAGCAGAGAGCGAAGTTTGACCGCGGTCGAAACATTGGAGGATCCAGAAAAACTACGAAACTCTCTGCGTCGGCTTATGTGGGATGATGTTGGGCTCGTGCGGACGAGGGAGTCCTTGGTGCAGGCCTTAGCTCAATTAGCGGGATGGGAAGCGCAGGTCAACGTACGGCTTGGCAGTCGGGAAGATCTTGAAGTGAAAAACATGGTCCAAGTGTCACGATGTATCACCGAGGCTGCCTTGTGGCGAGAGAATAGTGTAGGGGCGCACTATCGGGCAGATTTCCCTGGTTACAAGGGATCGGCATGGAAGGTCCATAGCCAGGTACAGCATCCCGACCCTACCCCCCGTGCTGCGCAGATTGAACCACGAGTTGGGTGAGTGTCTCATTTCTTCTTTTACTTCAAATAATCTTACCCTGCAGTATTCAGATAGAACATATAAGCCTGACGGAGCCGATACGTGATCGAGTCTCTTCCATACGGACCCATGCGGTGTGAGTCTATGGAATGGACCGGTAAAACTCCGAATCCGGTGTTGGTGAGAAAACACTCAGTTGCGTGAGACATCTCCTGGCGTTCAAACCGACCTTCTTGGATGTGAAGCCCCTCTTCTTGAGACAGTTTTAGCACGATCTTCCTGGTGATGCCAGGGAGAATTCCGCACTCGGTTGCCGGGGTACAGAGTTGTGTGTGGATTACGAAAAATACATTGCTGGTTGTGCATTCGCTGACCTGGTTGTCTGTATTTAACATCAGTCCATCAAAAGCCTGTTTCATGGTCGCTTCCTGTTTCGCTAAGATATTATTGAGGTAGTTCAATGACTTCATGTTCGGGGGCAAGGCTAAGGGCGACTGGCGTCGAATGTCGGTGGTGACGATAGAGACCCCGTGCTCCTTTTGCTCGGATGTAAGGTCCGGGAGTGGTCTTGCAAACATCACCATCGTTGGAGCCGGTGCGGAAGGGGAGCCGAATCCTGTTGCGGAGGTTCCTCGTGTCACAGTGATACGGATAGCCGCTTCTACCAGGGAGTTTCGTTCACAAAGTTCCTGAATGTGTTCTTTCCAATGGGGCTCGGGGTTCGGAAGAGGCAAATTGATCAGGTGACAGGACTCACGGAGACGTGCGAGATGGTGGTCAAGAAATCGGACTCGACGGTCTTGAACCCGCAATGTTTCGAATATGCCATCCCCATACAAGAACCCCTGATCGAACACAGAAATGCAGGCTTCTTTCTCGGGGACGAATCGATCATTGAGAAAGACCCACATAGGATCACCGCGAAAGGTGTATTACTGGAGTGCTTTCAACAGCGCTTCCGCTTTGTGGAGGGTTTCTTCGTATTCTCGATCAGGCTGAGAATCTGCCACGATGCCAGCTCCAACCTGCAGGTAGGCAACGTGAGGTGTCAATAACAACGTGCGAATGAGAATATTAAAGTCCAGGTCTCCTGTCCAACTGATGTAGCCCATGGCTCCGGTATACGGGCCGCGGCGAACCGGTTCGAGTTCCTCAATAATTTCCATACAGCGGATTTTAGGCGCCCCCGTGATCGTGCCTCCGGGGAACACTGCCTGTAAAAGGTCAAAGCCGGTGTGAGGTGGGCGAAGGATGCCTTGAACATCAGAGACCAAGTGGGTGACGTGGGAGTATTGCTCGATCGTCATGAATTCCTCAACATGAATCGATCCAAACTGGCACACCCGTCCAAGGTCATTGCGCGCCAAGTCTACAAGCATGAGATGCTCGGCACGTTCCTTCCCATCATGAAGGAGGTGGTTGCGTAAAGATTGGTCTTCCCTTGGCGTATGTCCGCGGGGATGAGTACCTGCAATAGGGCGGGTGGTAGCGTGGTTACCGCGCAACCTGACGAGTCGTTCGGGAGAGGATGAGACCAGCGTGAATTGGTCCATCACCAGGAGTCCTGAAAACGGTGAGGGATTGACGCGTCTGACGCGTTCGAAGAGCGACGTGCCTTGTTGGCCAGGAGTGGAAAAGGAAGCAGGGTTATAATTGATTGAAAAACGATGAGAGAGATTCGCTTGATAGATGTCGCCAGCACCGATGAATGATTGGCACCGTTGCACTTGTTGAATGTAGTCCGCTCGCGACTGGCTGGCCTGAATGGTGGGTGCATGAACGATCTCTGTCGGCTCAAGCACATCCCGTTCGGAGCTGGTCAATTGTGATTCGAGCCTGGCAAGCCGCTGTTCGCCTTCTTGAAGAAGTGCGTCATGAGATTCAGATAGGAGCCGCTGGGGAGACGGAGTGAAAATCATGTGAAGTAAGTGGGTCGCATGATCAACGGCGGCAATGAGGTCGAAGAAGAGAAATGTCATGTCGGGAAACGATAAATCGTTTACCGTCAGATCCGGCAATGTTTCAAACTGCCGAACCAGGTCGTAGCTCAAGCACCCAACGGCACCTCCGACAAATGGTGGCATATTGGAAGATAGTGGTGGGATGGTGGTTTGAAGCAGTTGAAATAATGCAGAAAGAGCGTTTCCTTGGTGATGTATCGAAGATTCAGCTGTACGAAGTTCATATGAATCTTCATGTCCCACAAAGATGAGATAGGGGTGACTTCCGAAAAAGGAGTACTGCCCGATGCCCAAAGGACCTTTTCCGCTTTCCAGGAGAAAGGAAGGCTTTTCTGGAGAAGCGATTCGGCGGTAGAGCGTAAAGACGTCAGGGTGTGGCAGCGGGCCGGTCCGAATCAAGGGAAACAGATCCGAAGAGCATGACGACGCCATGCCCATCGGCGCAGAAAGGGGTGGTGTCATGGGAGAGGGTCACGGTTCATTCGATAATCGTGGCGGGTCCAACAATTGAGCCGCTTCCTCCGGCGTGAGGATGCCTTTCTTAATCAAGAGCTGGCCAAGTTCTTCGATTTTCTTTGCTTTAGTTTTTCTCACCCCCCATACTTGAAAGGAAGGGGTGCCAATGCGAAGCAGGTCCGGATTGCGGATTTGGATCTCTACGGAACTGCTTTCGGCGAAGGGACGGAGTTCGGCAGAAGAACCAGATGGAACACGATAGTAGGGCTTTCCTTCTTCGGTATAGCCATCAAATCCAACTAATTCCAATTCATCCGTAACATTTCGGCCTCTCGCCATTTCGATGATTTGATCAATAACAACAATAAGCGATGATGCGTCGATCGGGTCGTCGGTTTGATTTTTCACACTGACGAGATAATGAATAGCACTTCGTGTGCTCAATCTCCCGTTTCTAAAGAGTTCACCGCCGGACATAAACCCTTGGTCTTGTGTCAAAGAAATGAGGGGAATAACGACCGTGGTGAGATTGACTCTGGCGTCTTCGACTTCCGCGTCGACGGGACCCGTGACTTGGCACAAGAAGAAGCTTAGGATAATGATGAAATAGCGTGGCATAGTTGTCTCTTGTTAGTTACGTTATCATAGCCGTTTGCCCATGCTTGGGGAAAGGGCTAACCGTTGCGAATGAAAGCCTCTATGACCGTTTGTTACTTGACATTTTTAGGAAGATTTTGCTTAAATAAACGGCCTTCGCGCAACGGGTAAAGGTATGCCTTCCTCTCAGGATCCATTGTTTTCGGGGCTGGGGCAGGCCATGAGAATCGGGACAGATCTCCTGGCTGCACTCATTATTGGTGGAGTACTAGGTTGGTTGGGAGATTCATACCTATTTGCTTCAACCCCCTGGGGCTTGGTGGTAGGGCTCTTTTTAGGCCTAGCCGCCGGTATCCGAAATGCTTACAGAAGTGCCCAAAACTGGAATAATCATCTTAAGTAGTCGTTTTATTGCAACCATGTGATCGCGAGGTATTTGTTTGGAAGATCCATTACATGCATTTGAGCTTCATACTTTAGTGCCACTTTCCTTGCTGGGAATGGACATCTCGATCAACAAGGCTGTGATCATGATGTTCATTGTCGTGGTGCTTGTGATTGGTCTTCTGATCAAGGCGAGATCCTCTGGATCATTGGTGCCCTCGAAGTTGCAAAGTATGGCTGAATTATTGGTGGAATTCATACGAGGCATTATTCAAGATACCATGGGGCAGGCTGGTATGCGGTTCTTCCCGCTTATTTTTTCGCTCTTTTTATTTATTTTGTTCTGCAATCTTCTAGGTCTCATCCCTGGGGCCTATACGGTCACCAGCCAATTGGTGGTAACCGCTGTATTTGCTGTTGCCGTGTACGGATTGAGTTTACTTGTGGGATTGAAACTCCATGGGGCAAAATTTTTGGGTATCTTGGTGCCCCCGGGAACTCCAGGATGGCTCTTACCCTTGATGATTCCTATTGAAATCATTAGTCAACTGGCTCGGCCTCTATCCCTGGCGGTCCGGTTGTTCGCCAACATGACTGCCGGACATGTTATCTTAGGCGTGTTGTTTGGCCTGACGATTGGTGGAGGATTACTGATTGGGTGGTTGCCTTTTTCCTTCACCGTGGTACTGTACGGGCTTGAACTGGGCATTGCATTCATTCAAGCCTATATCTTTACGATATTGACGTGTGTGTATATGGGAGATGCGTTCAATCTCCATTAGTTGTCAATAACATCAACGGGTTTTTGACTATTCACGATCTTACGAGGGGGAAGAACACACGATGGATTCTGCAGCAGCAGCATTAATAGGGATGGGGTTAGCAGCCGCAGGTTTTGCTGGGGCCGGTGTCGGCATTGGGTATATCTTTGGAAAGATGATTGAAGCGGTTGCCCGTCAGCCCGAGGCCGAAGCTCGAGTCGGCAAGTATATGTGGATCGGGTTTGCGTTGGTCGAAGCTATTGCCCTGTATGGGCTGGTCATTGCCTTCATTATTATGGGAATGAGAAAGTAGGATTCGAGAACCATGCCACAATTCGATACGCAATATTTCTCGTCCCTCATTTTCTGGGAGATTATTTCCTTCGGCATTCTGCTTTGGGTGCTCTACAAATTTGCGATTCCGCCGATCGTAGAGGGGCTCGATACCCGTGAGCGAAAAATTCGGGAGACTATTGAGCAGGCCGAACGGAATCAATCGGCTGCCGAGCAACGATTGCAGGATTATGAAGCAAAGTTACGTGGGGCCGCTCAAGAAGCAGAGGCCATCATTGCAGAAGCTAAAACAAAGGGGCAGCGACTGCTGGAGGAGAATGAGCAACGACTTCGGGTCGACTCGGATCGTATAAAAGCCGAGACGACTCAAGAGATTGAGCGTGAACGGAGGAAGGCTCTTCAAGACATTCGTGGAGAAGCTGCCGATCTGGCTTTACTGGTTGCTGAAAAAGTCCTCACGCGCAGTCTCTCGGATGACGACCATCGACGCCTGGCGAACGAAGCCCTTGCTGCCGTCACAGCCGATCAATCGGCCCATCATTCATAAATAGCAGGATTACTCCTTACTCTTTTGATGATAAACGGACGGAAATTATTTTCGTCGATGAGTCTAGGGGATTGTCAATAGTTGCGGTGAAGGGAAAAGTTGATAGTGAAAGAGGTTCGGTAGCGACTATCTTAGGAAATGTTCCCACCCCCTGCGCGATAACCTGCCAAGTCAAGCGTGATCAACCGAAAGCCGACCTCTTGTAATTCCTGGAAGATTCGTTTCCGACGTTCTGGATCCAAAAATTTCGAGAGTTCGGATTCATCGACTTCAATTCTGGCGAGTCCGTCATGGTCTCGCACACGAACCTGTCTAAATCCTTCCTGTAGCAGAATCAATTCTGCACGTTCGACCCGTCGAAGATTCTGTTCAGTAATAGTCAGGCCACGTGGAATTCGGGAGGATAAACAGGCGGCAGCCGGTTTATCCCAGTTGGAGAGTCCAAGGTTTTTGGCGAGCTGGCGCACATCCGATTTGTACAGTTCCGCTTCAACCAGAGGACTCTGAACACCGAATTCTCGAGCGGCTTGGATGCCCGGTCGATCATCTCCGAGATCATCCATATTCGTTCCGTCGACGACGACCTCTATGCCGGTTTCTTTTTTAATCGGTGCCAGCGCATGATGGAGGTCGGTCTTGCAATGAAAACAACGACTGCTATCATTTCGGGTGAAGTCGGGACTGATGAGTTGATTCGTTTTAACCAAACGCACCGCCACGCCAATCTCCTGTCCGAGTGCGTGAACAGCTGCCACCTCGATTTCTGGAAATGTGGGAGAAACGGCAGTCACCCCAAGAGCACGAGATCCTAATTCTTCATAGGCAATCTTTAATACTAGTGTACTGTCGATCCCTCCGGAAAACGCGACCAGTACAGATCCCCATTCACGAAACAATTGCCGTAATTTCTGAGTCTTACAATCCAGACCTTGATGATGGGCCACGGACATGAGCGTTGCCATAATAACGTTGTCGGTGATTTGCGGGGGAGACTTCATGTTGGCAAGGTTCCTAATTGACCGCAGGCTCCTAATATATCTTGCCCTCGGCTTTTGCGGATAAATACATCATAGTGAGCATCTCGCAGAATGGATTGAAATTCAAGAATGGTTTCCTCCGAAGGACGTCGAAAGGGATTTCCTGAAAATTCATTAAAGGGAATCAGATTAATTTTACACCGAATGCCATTCAGCAATTTGATCAATCGTTTAGCGTCATCGTGTGAGTCATTCACATCCGCCAATAGGACATATTCAAATGTGAGGCGACGTCCAGGTCGAAGAGGGTACGTGCGGCAAGCAGCCAGCAAGTTGGGAAGAGGATAAAGGCGATTGATGCCTGGCATCAGTCTGTCACGTAGTGCATTCGTTGTAGCATTGAGGGAGACGGCTAGGTTCACACCCCATGTGGCCACTTCAGGAAGTCGTAGAGCCATGCCGGCGGTCGAGATTGTGATGCGACGGGCAGGAAATCCAATCCCCCACACATCGGACGTCAGACGAGTGATGGCGTCTGCAACCTCCGTCGAGTTCGCCAGAGGCTCACCCATGCCCATGAATACGAGTGAGGTGAGACGTTCATTTGGCCCTAGGCCATCTTGAGCCACCAGAACCTGTTCGACTATTTCATGGGCCTTTAAATTTCTTTTAAGCCCCATTTGTCCCGTCAGGCAAAACGTACAATCCAACGTGCAGCCAATTTGTGTTGAGACACACAACGTGCGTCGTTTTCCCTCAGGGATGAGCACGCTCTCCACTCGCATTCCATCTTCAAAAGGAAACAGAAATTTTTTCGTATTGTCCGCAGCTACATGTACGGAAGGAGCCAATGCACGCCGAATGGTTGCACGTGTCCCTAATAGACCACGATCCCTTTTGGAGAGATTGGTCATGTGTTCAATATCACGAACGCGATGCTGATAGAGCCATTTCAAAATCTGGGTCGTGCGAAATGCTGACCAGCCCAGTTCCTTGACAAGGTCCTGCATCTCTCCATGGCTCAAATCAAGCAAATTGAGGTTGGGTACAGCAGTCATCCTCTTTCGATCAACCTTTCAAGTGTGTGCTTATTACCATAACCAATAACAATTAACTAAGAAAGGCGAAGCCGCCTATACTATTATATATAGTAAGAATTTGTTGAGAAATTGGTTATAGCGCGAGGTCTTCCTTTTCCGTCAAGTCTAGAACTCCTCACCGTACATTCAGACTATATCATTAGGGTAGACTCGTCATGCTTTAAAGCAAAAATCCCCAACTTCAAGCCAACATGATGTAGTTACCAGTCCACACCGCTATATGTAGGCTTTGACAGACATTGATAAAAATTTAAAACATGATAATAGTAAACGGGAAGTTTGCTGTCGCAAACAAATGGTCAGTGAAATATTGTTCGCATTCTTTATACAGTCAATCAAGTGACATAAGATTTTATAAATGACGTAAGAAGAAATTTTAAAAAATGAATTGACGCAAGCATGCATTAATGTTAAAAGCAAGCAAGTTTTAATGGATGCTTGCTTATGGAAGAGTTACAAGACGAATTGAAGGATATTATTGTTGGCCTTGAACAACGTATCACCGCTTATGAAACCAAAGTCAAAGATCTCAAGAAAAAGCGGGAGCGACTGAACGAGGAGATTGCGACAATTGAGAAGTACCTTGAATTGGCAAAAACCCTTTATCGGGTTGAAGCAGACAAGGCGAAGCTTGCCAGCCTTTCCAGTCAAATCCTTTCCGATGAGTCTGGATCTCTCCCTCAACAGCCTGTCGCAGATGTCACGGATCAATCACGTGAAATTCTTCTTGGGCGAAGCAAATATGTTGGGATGAGTGTGTCTGATGCTGCGTACAAAATTCTACGAGAAGTGAAAAGACCGATGCATGCCAAAGAGCTATGTCAACTTTTAATAGACGGCGGGATACAGATTCGTGGCAAGACGCCAGTGACCTCTGTCGCGACATCGCTTAAGCGAGATCCACGATTTCGAAAAGTAGCCCCAAACACGTTTGTTGGAACTGACGAATCAGGCAAGCCACTCTCACAGGCCGTGTGAAAGTTGGATGAGAGTATAGAGGTTCGTGTATGGCCAAAGGATTGAAAGGAGGTGAGCCAAAGAGCCTGGGCCATTGTGCTATCAGGAAGTCATGACGAAGCGAAACGCGAAAAGTGCAAGGCGAATTTCGTTGCCATAAAAATCGTACTTTTCACATCGTCAGAGTCACATTAGTTTTGAAAGAAAAAACCGATAGAAACCTTAAGTTTTGGGGTTTACGAATTGTAAACCCATGTTGTGGATCCACATAATTTCACTAACCATCAAAAAGGGGAGAATTTTATGCCAGCAAAGAAAAAAGCCGCCGCTAAGAAAGCACCAGCCAAGAAGAAAGCCGTCGCCAAGAAGAAAGCGCCAGCCAAGAAGAAGTAACCCCTCCCTCTGTGCGCTTGTGGCTGGGAGTAGGTTCCCTACTTCCAGCCACTTTTTATGTAGATCCTCCCTGCTGTGCACCATCGTCTTCCAAATGGTCCCTTCATAGTCCGACTTTCCTGTATCCCCCACCTATTGTTTTTTGTTGAATGACGAACCGAAAGATCTGTTCACCTTTATTTCACAGATTGTGACTGATCCTATAGATCAATGAAACTTTCTCTCAGGAAGGTATGAAGGAGAGTGAATATGTTTGAGGTGTATGGGTTCTTCTGCACGGAATGGAATGAAATGAATCGGGCTGGTGTCAGGTGAGATTTATGAAAGATGAGCGGTGAGGAATTAATAATGATGTGCACTCAACAGTCTAATTCGTGATTGGCTCCAGTGAATCAATCATATTCAATCATATGGTTCAGAAATGTACGGCAGTGAAACATGACCGCTATTCAAATGTGAAAAAAGTGTGGTCAGTGGATTGACCAGCAGTGAATCAGGTGCATGAATAGAATGGATTCGCGTGTTGTTGAGTAGAGAGTTTCTTCTATCTCACGAAGAAAAAATAACTAGGCGTGTTGTACAGTGTGTCGTCCTTCGTGAATGTGCGGAAAAAAAGATTGAAAAAACTTTTTTAATAGAGTAATAACACACCTAATAAAAGTGATGAACGGAACATTGATCAATTCATGAGCACGATCATCACGTCATATCTGAAAAGATCTGAAAGGAGGTGAGAAAGTTGCCGGCAAAAAAGAAAGCCTCGGCCAAGAAGGCCCCAGCTAAGAAGAAAGCGGCTGCGAAGAAAAAAGCTCCTGCAAAAAAGAAAGTTGCAGCTAAGAAAAAAGCTCCTGCAAAAAAGAAAGCAGCGTCGAAGAAAAAGAAGAAATAACGACGCCCCTACCTCTAAACGCGGCGGGAGAAGGGTCACCTTCTCCCGCCGTTGTTGTTCCCGTCGTGCTCACCAGTCTATTCAATCTCGTGTCATATCTTTATATCCATCGGTAATCTGTGTTGTCGTGCCATGATCCTAGAAACAGCATTTGGATCACCAAATTTCCCACAAGCACTTGGTGCTTCTCGCAAAATAGAAAAAAGTCTCAACATCACCAAGGTGACCACGACTTTTTCTCTTTCATGATGTACACCAATATTTTACGGGTCTTTTTTGCGCCCAACTGCCATTTCTAGGATGACAATCCACGACCCCAACAGACCAATTGCTTGATTGCCTCATCAGTGGTTTGCGAGGATGGGACCGTGAATAACTTTTCTGCCCATCTCTATGATCTTCCTGTTCTGCCGTACGACACCGCTTGGAACTTTCAAAAGACCTTAGTGGAACAGGCTATGGAACCCACTTGTGCCAATGCTCTCTTGCTCCTGGAGCACGAACCAGTTGTTACCCTTGGTCGAACAACGCAGGTTATTCATTATGGAATGCATATCGACTGTCTGCGACAAAAAGGGATTTCTGTGCAAGAAACAGAGCGTGGTGGATCGGTGACCTATCATGGTCCGGGACAGATTGTTGGATATCCGATTTTGCGACTTCGAAACTTTTGCTCAGGACCCAAAAGGTACATGCGTATGCTGGAAGAAGTCATTATTCGTGTTCTTGGTGAGTGGGGCATTGAAGGGAAGCAAGTCAAGAATTTTGTTGGTGTATGGGTTTCGCGTCCCGCTGACCCCAATGGTCCGCTCGCTAAGATTGCAGCGATGGGGGTGAGAATTGAACGGGGCATCACGATGCATGGATTTGCGTTGAATGTGACAGCAGATCTAAAACCATTCGAATACATCGTTCCGTGTGGAATCGAAGGTTGCCGAGTGACGTCATTGGCCGAGATTTTAGGTTGGGAGCCCGAGCTTGACCAAGTTCGTGAACAAATCGCACGGCATTTTGCTACGGTGTTCGGATTGGAATGGACGGAAAGATCGACGACGGTTCCTTCTTGGGTTTCTCCATCGTAGGGTGGGTGAAGGAAAACATGAAAACGGAGAATGTCTTGGTACCCTCACCTTCCCCAACCGCCGCTCACGTGAATATTCGATCCCGTGACATAGCGCGCTTCATCCGATAAAAAATATCGTACCGCGGAAATAGTATCCTTTACCTCGCCAATGTATCCCGCTGGAATTTTAGAAGCCATGCCATCCAGTTCCCCTGGAGGTGCACTGCCGGAATCAATGAATCCTGGAGAAATCGCGTTCACCGTAATCCCGTTCGCGGCAAACATCTTTGCGAGGGTTCTGGTGAGGATCAATACCCCAACTTTGGCGATGTAATGCGCAGTAACAAAGGGTTGGGCTTCCATCTTGTCAGCATTTGCCATGCTGAAGGAGATAATGCGACCGTATTGACGACCTTTCATTCCTGGTGCTACAGCCTGGGCGAGATAGAAAATTGGATGGAGGTTATTCGTAAACATTTCATCCCATCCGTCTGGTGTTTCCTTTAAAAGATTGATGCGATGATAGGGGCCGGCGCCATTGATGAGGGCATCGATTTTCCCCCATTTGTCTTCCACTTGTTTGACCAACTGCTGACAAGCCACGGGATTGGATACGTCGCATTGGATTGAAAGCGCTTGTCCGCCCCTCTTAATAATTTCATTGGCCGTGTCCTGAGCATCTTGGGTGCTGGATCGATAGCAAATAGCGACACCCCATTGTTGTCCAGCTAAATCAACCGCGATGCCTCGACCAATCCCTCTTGCGCCGCCGGTAATAAGTGCAATTTGTGGTTCCATTTATTTCCTCCATCAACCTGAATGATCGCGTTAACACATTCTTATGATCGGCATTAAAGTAAGGAATGTTGGGTTATGAGTGACATGGGGGATTTTAAAAGAACACTCCTCACCCCTCTTTCCCTCATCACGGTTCACTGATCAGCAAGATGTCGTTGAGCTATAGCGAGTAAGACATTTGCTGTTCGGTTTGAAAAGTTCTTTTTGCCTGGTCCCTTTAATTCAGACACCAGAATCTTCAAATCTTCAATGGTGTCGATATCATGTTGAAGATTGAGTTGACCAACCGATAATCCCAGGCCCTGAGCTATATCCAGACTCACAGACAGGACGGATGGTGTTGACCATGGAATATCACGAAACAGTTCCGGTGCCGGATGTTTCATTCCCACGAGATAATACCCGCCATCCGAGGTTGGTCCGAATACGACATCATGATTTTTCAAGGTGTTAATCGCGACTGGGCAAGACTGCGCCGAAAAGGTGGGAAGGTCTGTGCCAATCAACAGTGCATGCTGATACCCCTTGTCCAAGGCTGTGGTCAATGCTTGATTCATGCGCTCCCCTATATTGGTCCCAATTTGTTCCCACAAGTGGACTTTGTAGCGAGCTGCCATCGTTTTGAAAAACGCATGATCAACATTTGGGGTGCAGGCCAGATATCGGTCGAATCCGTGAAGGGAGGTACAGCGTTCTAAAGTATCCATGACCATGCTGCCGTAGAGACTGGCAGCTTCATCGCCCACAAGCGGGGGGCAGAGCCGAGTTTTCACCTCTCCAGGAATCGGCGCCTTGGCAAAAATGATGAGTGCATGTTTGGCAGGTCCAGTGTGTGAGCGTTTTTGATTTGATCGCGGTTTCTTCTTGCGCTCCAGGTGAGTAGATTTACCGGTTGGCAGCATAGTAATGTTGGAGTCTTTCCGGGCGAATGCCAATCCAAAATAAGAATCGAAGTCCCCACATGTGTAGAATTGTCCGCAGGGCGCCGTGTTGTTCCCAGCGGCGAAAAGAGGTCGTGACTTTTGAGCGGACTGCAGCGATGGGGCCGCGTTGCTTGAGCCGATAGCTCAATTCGATATCTTCCATCAGCGGGATATCGGCGTAGCCGCCTAGTTCCTGAAAAACGGTACGGCGCACAAAAATGGCTTGATCCCCGGTGGAAATGCGGGATAGACGCGAACGGGAGTTCATGAATCGGCTAATCACCCACGCCCATCCCCGGTCCGGCTGAAACTGGACATCAAACCGTCCCCCAACACAATCGTGTTGATTCATCGCATTCTCGATATCGCTCAATGCGGTTGAAGGTAGTAAGGTATCAGCATGAAGAAAAAGCAGCACGTCTGCGTTGGCGCGGCTTGCGCCGGCATTCATCTGGCGCGCTCTGCCCCTCCCACCTAGCAATACCTCGGTGTGTCCGTGGCTGGTATCCTGCAAATGTGATTGGACTAACTCCGACGTCCGATCTTCGCTCCCGCCATCCACGATGAAAATTTCGTGAAACTGGAATGACTGAAGAGCGAGCAAGACACGGGAGACAGTGTGTTCTTCGTTTAAAGTCGGGATGATGACGGCAATGGACAGTGCCATGCGGAATTCCGTGACGGGTAAAGCTTCATCCGTGATGAGTAATCCGTGACGCGGGGGCTTTGAATTTTTTTAAATTCCTAACGGTTTACGCCTGACCTTCTCACAGACCCCCTTGGCTTGCCCGCAATAGTTTGACCTAGGCACCGTGGCCCCTTTGTAAGGGCCTGGAACATGCGTTTCCAAAAGCCTGCTGTGTCTATTTGGGGGTTTTCTTAGGATTTTGAAACATGAAAAAGACGACCATCCCGATCGTGCCCCAATAAATGACATATTTGTGCCAGAACAGCACTTCACCCAAATGGAAAAAGCCTAAGGCGCAAACGAGGGATATAGCAATGATGGTATAACGAATGCGGGGAATTTTCACTGAGGAATGTGCCCAAAGCGCCAGGCCTGCAAAGTACAAGATCATCGGAAACACCGTAATCTCAGCCCCTGTGCTGGCAGAGAGAAAGACTTGAATGAATCCAATGAAGACCATGGCGGAGCCTACCATCTTCATGGCCACTTTCATTTGAAGGTCTTCTTGCTCTAAGGGGTCTTCCGCAGATGGGGGTGTGGGAGGTCCTACATGAACACCGGGCACTTGGCGTGCAGGGGGATCTGCCTCGGCTGGAGGGGTTTCGTGTTCGGGTTGGTCAGCCATGTACTACCATTTAAAATGTTTGCTGAGCGTTAAGCCTTGTTGATAATAACTGGAACCAATAGTCGCGCCGTAAATGTGCGAGGGCACTTCCAGCATTTTTTCATACAACACTTTGAAAAAGGTTTGTCCGTCATGAATCAGAAAAGGGACATCATGCGGTCGAACCTCCAGCACGACTTGCGTGCCCTTGCGCGGGGTTTTCCCGGCGCCAAATCCTGGGTCGAAAAACCCGGCATAGTGGGTGCGCAACTCCCCGCATGCGGCTTCGTACGCCACCATTTCCGCGGCATAGCCCTCAGGGACTTTGATTCGTTCTTTGGACGCTAGAATATAGAATTCCTCCGGTTCGAGCAGCAACGTATGATTGGGGTGCCGATACAGGGGTTCCCAAAAATCAAATGCCGAGTAATGGCCGATTTTTGAAAGGTCGATGACATGACTATTTTTCTTGGCTCGATACCCAACGATGGCATTGGGTTCCTGGCTGCCCTCTAAGTCGATACGAAGAAAAAGACCGTTATCCACACGAACATCTTTGGCGGCCAAGGGGCGGTTACCCCAGGATGTCTCATTATTGTGAAAGAGCAAATGCTCCTGTCGGTGAATCGTGCGTAATTGTGGATCAGACACTGCAGGTTTACCTGAAATCAACCGGAGCTGGTTGAGGGCTAAACCTGTTTGGACCTTCACCGTAAACGAGCGAGGGACAATTTCCAGGTACAAAGGGCCGTGGTATCCCGGACGTATTTCATCGAACCCGACATTAAGGTCTGTGATAACGCGGGTAAAAATGTCAAGACGGCCGGTGGAACTCTTGGGGTTAGCCCGACCCCGAATCGACTTTGGGAGTGCGAGCTGTTCCAAGAGTGGGACGAGATAAACATGGCCTTTCTCTAGAATAGCGCCCTTCGTCAGGTCCATCTCGTACATCACCAGGTCGGATTGATACGCGTCGAGAATGCTTAACTGGGTGCTGATTTCTGAGCGCTCCGGAAGGAAACTACTCAGCAGGCGATAGGCTTTGGTACCCAACCGTAAATCTAAACTGGCCGGTTGTATTTGCCCATCCGCAATGGGAAGATCGGCTGCAATCGCGCCATCCCGGATGAGTCGCTTGAGATGTTGATCGGGAAGAATCCCCTGCTTCCGCAACGTGGCCATGGGTTAGTCGTCCATGGCTCCCTGGCTACAAAAGCCCCCCTGCATGTGAGCTCCGACCATGGGAAGTTCGCGGGAAGGTGGTGTATCAGGTTGGGGATAGTGGTAGGTTTTGTTTTCGTAGTTTTT
>JAYWMS010000002.1:0-5304 GCA_035873215.1 Nitrospirota bacterium
TTTCGACGACTTCGTCCACAAGCACATCATCGTGCAAAAATATCCTGCTCAAACTGTTAATGATTCCTCTTGGTGAGTGAAACCAAAGTGATTGATCGAAACAATCTCCGTTCCACTTCTCACCTTCGTCTTCGAAAAACAAAACAATTTTTGGCATAAAAAAAGTCCTCAAACCCAATCTGGGATCGAGGACTTCATTGTCCTACCATATAAAACTTTGTGTTTGGTGACTGCACTGTCACCAAAAATGTGATTACTTTTTTACACCGTTACACCGTCGCTGTCAAGAGATAAGTCAGAATGGGGAGTCTGGATTCGGGCATCACATCAGAGTTCAGACACTCGTCATATGCTCACGGCATATGTTAAGAGTGAGTGATAGTACGGCAATGATAGGTCGTGAAAATTCCCCCGCATCCCCAAAAAGCTATGACATCGCCCCAACCCGATCCTGAAACCCAACGCGAGACCGATAACACTGAAGAATTTTTAAAAGAACCTCCAGCCAATCCATTGGGTGGACGGACTCTCGTAGTGGATGGTAAGAACCCTGAATGCTTTCCACGCCCAAGTCTGGCGCTAAAAGAAGCCGGGCCGAACGACCAAGTTTTCATTCATCCAGGCATGTATGAAGACCGAATATTTGTTGCTCAGAAACCCATACATCTCATTGGCGCAGGGCGTGATCACGTTCAAATTTTTAATAGAAAGAGCGGCCCACTGTACCTACAGCACGTTTCACAAGGTCAGATTTCAGGGATCACGTTCCGCTATGTCGGCAGCGACCAACATTCGGCCATGAATATCCTCGACACAGTCTGTACCATTTCTCAATGTCGTGCTAGCGAAGGCCTCCTGTCAGGCATTGTCATCTACGGTCCGAAATGTCGACCGACATTGCTCGACAATGAAGTCTGTCACAACCGAGAATCAGGCATCTTCTCATTTGCCGGGGCGCAACCTTATCTGACTCACAACACCTGTTTTAGTAATCATCACTTTGGTATGGCAGTACGAGATGACGGCACAAGTCCCGATTTGGTTAAGAACCTCTGCCACGATAATATGCTAAGCGGCATTCTTTTATTCAATCAAGCCAAAGCTCTCCTTTTGGAGAACAACTGCCGCGATAATCACCAATGGGGGTTGGTCATGACGCCCGACTGTGTCCCCACTCCTGAGACTGACCAATTGAGTCAAGCCAATGCATTCTCACAAAACCCCCGAGGCGCCATGGTTATCACACACGAACCATTACTCGACATTGGTAGGTAGCAAAAGACACGTGACTGACTGCTCAATGGCATGAGCACTATCGAATCATGTTCAGGGCCTGTTGATTATTTCTCTAACCTGGCCCATACACGCCTAGGCGAAATCGATATCAGCAGCGGACGGGAATGGTCAAAAAAGTCCGGTTTGGCACCCGCCCAAACCCAAGGGCGCCAAGACGCCCTTTTCCACGGGGAATTCCGCAGCCATCGACGCGCGGAACGTACTCATAAGTATGTGAGCGCGAACGCCGCTGGCGGCTTTTTTCAACATTCCCGTTCATGCAGGACGAGATTCCCGAACAAATCCAAACACCAAACACACCCACCCAAGAATAAATGAAGCACCGCCAATAGGAGTGACGGCACCCAACCACCGCACACCGAGTAGCGAAACCCCAAACAAACTTCCGGAGAACAACACGATACCCAAAAGAAACCCCCACGCTGCCTTACGAAAAAGGTGGCTTTCATAATGAATCATGGCAAGTCCGGTAAAAAGCAATGCTAGTGCATGATACATTTGATACCGAACTGCAGTTTCAAACACCGCCAAGAAATGGGGAGTCAAGCTATCCTTAAGCATGTGTGCCCCAAAGGCTCCTGTCGCAACAGACAGGCCCCCAAAGATACTTCCACAGATCAAAGCCAATCTTCGTGTCATAAAGCCCTTCCTTCTTAGGGTGAACTCACGGTGGGGAATATCCTTCCCCATCTGATTTGTTGCCAAACACGTTCATGCCCCCAATACAGAACGATTTTGACAGACGCATCCGTAAAACCCACCAAAGCCGCATCCGACAATTCCCCTGTATAAAACCACACCACCACCATCGTGACAATCGTGGCAAATACTCGCCAACTTAATCCTTTCACCACACTTCGCAGGTGCGTTTCCATAACCTACTCCTTCATTCAAAGTCCGTTCCGAATACTAACGAAACAAATCCCACACACGGTCATGCCCCAAATACAGAAATGTCTTCACAACCGAATCGGCCATTCCCACGATGAGCGCATCGGCAAAATGGCCGGAATACACCCAAACCACTACCATCGTGCTCATCATGGAAAAGATGCGCCAGCTGAGCCTTTTCCCTAATATTTGCAAATGCGTTTCCATATCCTACTCCTTCATTCTATTTCAGTTCCGAAGACCACTCCGATATTGGCCCCAGCATCCAGATTCACCCCTCACTTTTTCACCCGCTGGGAAAATTCTCGAAGCGTGTAACGATCCAACACGTTCACAATGGCCGTGCGCACGTCCGACATCACCGATTTGATGGGACATTCCAAATCGTCGGCATAGGGACAATCCTGACATTTTTGATAGGCGGTTTGACTCACACAAGGAATCGGAGCCAACGGGCCATCTAAGGTTCGAATGACTTGGCCCAACGAAACATCCTGAGGGCTTTTGATTAAACGAAAACCGCCATTGGCCCCCGGACGGCTTCCCAAGATTCCCGCTCGCTTTAACTCCAAAAGAATTGTTTCGAGGAATCCAATTGGAATTTGCTGGCGCTCAGCAATTTCCGTACGACGAAGTGGATGCTGATCATAAGCTTGAGTAAGCTCAACTAAGGCCCGTAATCCGTATTCACTTTTTTTGGAGAGTTTCATGGATTCACATATTGTTAATTAAAATTATTAACATTAGCCAAAATAAAAATCCTCTATTAATGATCCCTCCACTAATCTTTCTTGTATTAGGAAATAAAAATCAAGCAGTGTTTTGGTGGAGGGCAGGGGACTTGAACCCCTGACCCCAACGTTGCGAACGTTGTGCTCTCCCAACTGAGCTAGCCCCCCACAAATGTATTCGGATTGTGTGCATGACTGATTGCTTAGGTCGATTACTGTAGCAAATGGACTTTTCGGCTGCAATTCATTCATGCTTGAATAGGTAAAATTCTTGCGACTTGACCTTCTACCCTCAATCGTCCTTCTCTAAATAACTGGACCGCTCGCGGATAGAGTTGATGTTCTTGTTCCAGAATACGATCAGCTAACGATTCTTCCGAATCATCCTCCAGCACAGGAACCGCCGCTTGAAGAATAATGGGCCCTTCATCCACGCCTTCCGTCACAAAATGTACGGTGCACCCAGACACTTTCACGCCAGCCTCTAAAGCTTGCTTCTGCGCATGAAGTCCGGGAAAAGACGGCAAGAGGGAAGGATGAATATTCATCATTCGCCATTGATAAGCTTGAATCAGCAAAGGGGTCACGATTTTCATATATCCTGCGAGCAAGACCAATTGAACATCAGCCTGTTGTAGGACCTCTAAGATCTGCCGATCATAGGCTTGGCGAGGATCAGGATCCTCACGAACTAATTTGGGATCGACAAACACTCCCTCAATGCCATGTCGCCCAGCCCGTTCTAACGCACCTGACTGTTCTTTGTTGCTCACGATCACCGCAATCGTGGCATCAAGCGTACCTGACTCAATGGCATCAATTATTGCCTGGAGATTAGACCCGCGCCCTGAGGCCAGCACGCCTATACGTAGTGCCGCCATTGTGTTTAGGTCTCCGAATACTCAACGGTGGGTATGACTCCTGAAGCTTTACGGATACGCCCAATCTGAAAGGCCTCTTCACCCAGTTCTTCTGCGCGAATCACAAGGCCTTGCGCATGCTCTGCAGGTACGATCAAGACAAACCCTATTCCCATATTGAAGACTCGGTACATTTCATCGACGGGAATGGCACCTAATTCCTGAAGATGCGAAAAAACAGCGGGAACGGACCAGGTCGTGCGATCAATCACTGCGACATGATCCGGAGGTAAAATTCTTGGCACATTGCCTGTTAACCCTCCACCCGTAATATGTGCCATCCCGGAAATGGGAAATTCTTTGAGTAATTGCAACACCGTGCTCACATACACCCGCGTCGGCGCTAATAATACTTCGCCAAGTGAGGCATCGAGTCCTGTCAAGACGCTTTCAGGATTCATCGTCGATTGTTCAAAAAACACTTTGCGGGCTAAGGAATACCCATTACTATGAAGCCCTGTTGAGGCCAGACCGATCAACACATCGCCTGCCTTAATGCTGTCCCCCGAAATGAGATTCGCTCGTTCCACTACGCCCACAGCAAATCCTGCCAAGTCGTATTCCTGTGGTTGATAAAACGATGGCATTTCGGCTGTCTCGCCACCAATCAACGCACACCCTGCTTGTTGGCATCCTTCAGCAATGCCTGCGACGATAGAGGCCGCTTGATCAATGACCAACTCTCCGACAGCTAAATAATCCAAAAAAAAGAGAGGCTCTGCCCCACTCACCACAATATCGTTCACACACATTGCCACGAGATCGATGCCAACTGTGTCGTGTTGATTCATCATGAAGGCGATTTTCAGTTTCGTCCCAACCCCATCCGTTCCCGAAATGAGCACCGGATCCTGATACTGGTCTGATGGAAATCGAAATAACCCGCCAAACCCGCCAATATTGCCAAGCACTTCTTTTCGTGAAGTTCTTTGAACCAAGGGACGAATCCGCCGAACAAATTCGTCCCCAGCGTCGATGTCCACACCGGCTTCACGATAGTTTGTCATCAAGAATGCTCCACTATGGGAGGGTTGAAAAAGTCCGCCAGCGGCGTTCTCGCCCCTTTGTCACCTTCGGGTTCACAAGTTTGTCGCTCTTCGCGACGTTCGCGCTCACGTACTTCCTTGTACGCTCCGCGTGCCAAAGAGACTGCGGCCTTGCCCGTGGAAAAGGGGGTCTTGCCGCCCTTGGGTTGGGACGGGTGAAATAGAGGACCTTTTTGAACACTCCCACATCTTTCCAGATTGTGACGCAGCGTAATAGCGCCAAATAAACATTTCAAAAATTTTGAGTTATTCAACAGGCCGATTTTGCGATCATGACGCAGCCACTAATTCTACCAATGTCTCAACATGAGCTGTCTGCGGAAACATATCAAACAGTTGCATACGGCCAAGCCGGTACCCACCATCACACAATCGCTTGACATCTCGGGCCAGGGAGGGGGCATCACAGGAAAGGTAGAA
>JAYWMS010000041.1:0-4496 GCA_035873215.1 Nitrospirota bacterium
GCAATGGATGATTACCGTGATGAGTAAAATGATGGGTCAGATAAATTTGGTCCGTATTGGGCAAGAGTTTATTGCCGACAATGGGTCCTTCACCTTGATCTCCGGTATTTTTAATGTGAAACCCATTCCGTCTTCCATCGCCGATGCCACGACGAGCGGAGCGATTGATACCTTCGTGAAATGTGTGTCGTACGAAATGCCACGAGGCATACGTGTGAATGCCATCAACCCCACCGTCTTAGAAGAAGCCTGGGATGTGTATGGGGACATGATGCCAGGGTTTCAGCCCGTACCTGGCACGTTAGTGGGAAAAGCCTTTGAACGATCCGTTGATGGATTTCTTACGGGCGAAGTGCTTTTTGTTGATGCATGACCGTACGCCATTGGTGATTACATTGATTCCCCGATTCGAAATGTCTAACCGAAGTTTGAAGAGTGGCTCATATTCCTTCGAGCGATACCAGGTTTGTACGTTCTCCACACTCGGGAGCTCCCATAACACCCTCTGACGTGACATCCAATTCCCCGCCACTATAACTTGCCTTTCAGATGCCGTTAACAGTTTGCCGCCCACTTTTTTGACCTGTTCGTGATGTAGATACTCCGCCCCGTGGTACCAACCCCAGGTTCATAAAAAAAGTTTAACAGGCTGTAACAAAAGTTCTTGCTGGCATACCAGAGCATTTCTGGCAAACAGATCTGTAAGTATGGGGTCAGGCCTGTATTGTTGCATTACTATAGCACTGTAGGTGATTGGTCAGACAGCAGAAACCTTGTTTGAGCAACCCATACAAGTGTAACCGGTCCTTGGCATCGCAGAAAATATCCTGCCCCATTATGACGAAAATTCACCTGATAGCCCACTACGGGGGCATGCAGTCTGGGTTTTCTAGCCATAGTCCAATCGTAAGGGCTAATTGCAATAACGCAGGCCTGACCCTATTACTGACAGTGGGCGTAGGCTAGGCGTTTTCGGCTTGGTAGATCGCGTGGGCGATACCTTGGCTGGCACGGGTGCTGAGGTGTCGTTGCTGGTCATATCCCCAGACGATTTCCCAGGCTGATTCTTCATAGCGGTCGATGAGTGGGAGGGCGACTTCGTTGAGCATCCATTGGCCGTGTCTGAGGTCTTCTTTGATGTGCACATCCCAGTAACTGATGGCTTGTTCGCTAAAGCCTAGACGTTCTCCTGCCAATTTATAATTCTGAAATGCTGCCGGGACTGAAATCTCGAAATATAGAAGGCTCCCAATATATCTCAAGAAGTTTCTCTTGCGTTCACACATGTTGAAACTGTGATTGATGTTTGCCAAGACTTCCCATGGCACGCTGTCAAAATAGCCTTCTGGCGTGGTGTTCATGCCAAACTCTGTCATCATTGTCGAAAAAAACGAGGAATGTTTTCTCGCCAGTTTCCCTCCGCCGTACTCTTCAATCAATATTTTGGTGAGCATGGCTTGCACTTCGTTCCCCACGCCGCCAATCACTCGGGACAATTGGCTGGCTTCCACTAATCCATCCAGGGACGTGATTGCTAACAATTTCTTGTAGCCGGCTTTTGACATTTCGTTGCGAAAGAATAGGCTTGTCTGCGATGGTTCTGGATCAAGATCTTCGGCGGTGCGTTCTTGAAGCGCGGTCCTAATGTCGAGGCTCTTGAAGGAGGGGATATCGATATTCTGGGTTTCCCAATCCTGCCAGGCGGTATCAATCTTTGCCCGCAGGCCAAAAATAAACGCTGAATTTTCATTGGTGTAATTCTCAAGGTCGTCATACCAGAAGAGTTTTAATCGGTTGATGCGATAGAGGATCCGTTGAAGGAAGAGATGTGCCTTGGGACATGTAGGTTGGTCTTCAAAGGCTTCAAATAGCGCCAGACTAAGAACATGTTCAAACGGTTCAAGGCACTTGGGATTGGCGGATACGTATTGATCGAGATCATCCTGCAGCAGGAGGAGTGTAAACGCCTCTTGGGCTTCGCGAAAATCGATATCAGAAAGGGTCTGCAAAGAAGAACTTTTCATTTTAGGGCACCTCTAAAAACCGTCCTTTTTCGTGATGGCGGCGTCAGCCGTGTGCTCACAGCCTTCGGCGCGCACAAACCTGGTGCTCTTCGCACCGTACGCCCTCATGTATTCGCCCATACACTCCGGTTTTCCGCGCACGGTTTCCTTGCCCTCACAAAAAATGCCTGGTTTTTAGAGGTACCCTTTGGGGAAAATGGAAGTGTAACTAGGCTATGCACGGGATATTAATTAACAGTCTATCAAGCTCCCTTCAGGGTGAGCAAACCTTGAATCCTGTCACAAGTGTATGAAGGAGACTCATGTCATTTGACTATCAGAATTTGCGATCAGGAACTGCTGCAGCTTCCTCTGATGACCAGTTTGCTCAAACAGTGCTCGAAGGCCTATCGAAAACCCAGAAACGTTTACCATCGTGGTTGATTTTTGATGATCATGGCAGTGAAATCTTCACCGAAATTACACAACTTGCCAGTTATCATCCCGCTCAATGTGAGTTTGAGATTTTTCAGACGCATAAACAGGCAGTCACCGATATCTTGGGAAAGACGGCGTTTCGGGTTATTGAGCTGGGTGCCGGAGATGGAGGAAAAACTCAAATTCTTCTTGAGCACTTCATTCAGAGCCAGCTGACATTCGAGTATGTGCCGATCGATATCTCTGAGGGCGCGGTTAAGAATCTTGTGGCTTTTCTAGAGAAGCAATTTTCACAGAGTTCCATGTCGGTTACAGGATTAGCCGCTGATTACTTTGATGGCCTCCGTGTGATCAACAAAGATTCTACTGTGCGGAACATTGTGTTCTTTTTGGGTTCTACCATTGGAAATATGGAGTTGCCGGTGGCAGAGCAGTTTGTTCGGAAGTTGTGGGAATCTTTGAATGACGGAGATTTCGTCATGATCGGCTTCGACCTCATGAAGCATCCGAAGACGTTGTATGCGGCCTACAACGATGTAAATGGGGTATTCGAACGATTCAACCTTTATTTACTGGATGTCCTGAATCGAAAACTTGGGGCAAACTTTGTGAAAGAACATTTCGTTCAACAAGGGCAGTATCATCCGAGATCGCATGCCGTCGAGAGTTTTGTGTACAGTACCCGAGAGCAGGTCGTGAACATCGAGGCCTTGGGGAAAGCGTTCTCTTTCGGGGCGTGGGAACCAATGCAAACCGAGCACTCGTACAAATACACCCAATTAGAAATCGAATCTATGGCGGTAAATAGTGGATACGAAATCGTGAAACATTTGTTTGATACCCATTCCCACTTCGTGGATTCGGTCTGGGAAGTGAAGAAATAGATTGGCAGGGACGTAAGTTAGATAGTGGCTGCCCGCTCCTCACGATGATCACCAGGAAATTCTTCCATCACCTCAATCTCCCAAGCAGCTAAAATATCCACGATCACTTCAAAGTCGGAGCACTGAATTGATAGGAGGGGGTTGCTCCTCCTTAATTTTACAGGAAGATCCCTTAACCTCAGGAGAGATGAGCTTTCCCCAGAATGAGAATGAGGGGTCAAATCTTTAATGAGGGGTCAAATCTTTGGTTGAGAGTTTCGATTTATACCCTCACGTCTTCCTCCGCAACTGCTTGTTGCTCAATGTGGGGATTTCCCGGACCCTCTCGGTTCAAAACGGAGTCTGCAGCTTTGCTATTTAGTCAACCAAAGATTCGACCCCTTATCCTTATCGTCACCCCTCGGGCGCCGGTCGCACGAGTCGCCAACGGAAATAGAATAGTAATAGGGGTCAAATCTTTGGTTGAATAATACTTCAGATCTCGGGTCAAGGAATCATCAGTAGTTGAAAGTGACGCGAGGCCTGCAAAGCGAAACTCTTAACCAAAGATTTGCCCCCTTCCATTTTTCTTTTTTTTGAAAATTGACCGGTTTTCCATCATGGGACTTTATTGCAATGTAATTCGACGGGTTAATGCGTATATATGACACGTAGGGCGGACAGCTTCAGGGTACTGCTTTGCAAACGCTTTTCCAGATTGGAAATTTTGGTCCTCAGTGATTGCACTTCTTCATCACGTATTGTTGGGTTGCGCTTTTGCAGGGTACGCAGACGCTGTAGCTCGCCATCTAACTCCGCGTGCATCGCCGCGATGGCAGCATGGCGAAATACAGGTAGCTGTTGCGAGGCAATTTCCTCAATTCGTTGCACCTGTTTTTTTAATGTCGTACGTGTCCTATCGATCAATTGCCGTGCAACTTCCTGATCGATCTTTTCCAGTAGAGTTTCGTAGCTTTCAGGTGGTAGTTGCCGGGCAAAGTTTTTTCCCTCCTGGTTGACCAGCAAGCGCAATGCGTTGAAAGGAAGGTAGCGACCGATGGCTAACCCGGCGGGAGCTGGGCAGTTCGACTCGAATATTGCTTCAATTAAAATACTGCGAGGTGGAAGTTGTGGCATGTGTAACGCGCAGATGCTGACCCGGCCTTTTTCTCCATTCACAATCATGTCGATT
>JAYWMS010000015.1:0-2144 GCA_035873215.1 Nitrospirota bacterium
CGCCTCACTTACCAACTTGGTGGAACCATCTTCGAAATGTAAGATAGGAAACGGTTCCCCCCAATACCGCTGTCGACTGAAGAGCCAATCCCGCAATTTATAATTTACCGTCTTTTCGCCCTTCCCGTGTTCCGCAATCCAGTCATTCATCCGTTGTTTCGCATCGCGGGTTGGCAACCCATTCAAAAAGTCTGAATTGAGGTTTCGGCCTTCACCGACAAAGGCCTCCTTGGAAATGTCTCCCCCTTGAACAACCTCCACGATAGGAAGGTTAAAATGCTTCGCAAAAGCGTAATCGCGCGTATCATGGGCAGGAACAGCCATAATCGCACCACTGCCGTAGGTCGCGAGCACATAGTCGGCAATCCAGATAGGTACATGGCTTCCTGTGACGGGATGGATCGCATAGGCCCCTAAAAATACACCCGTTTTCTCCCCCATATCCGCTACCCGTACCCGCTCACTCCGCCTGGACACCTCTTCGACGTATGCCTCAACTTGCTCACGTTGATCCAGACTGGTGATCAAGGGCACAGCCGGATGTTCCGGGGCTAGGACCATGTAGGTTGCACCGAACAGCGTATCTGGCCGCGTCGTAAAGACCTCAATGGATTGGTTAGCATGACCCACAACCTCAAAATAAATCTTGGCACCTTCTGATCGCCCGACCCAATCACATTGCATGCGCTTAATGGATTCAGGCCAATCCACAAGATCCAGGTCCTGAATCAACCGATCGGCGTAAGCTGTGATCCGCAACACCCACTGTCGCATGGGCATTCGAACTACAGGATGCCCACCCCGCTCACTTTTTCCATCAATCACTTCTTCGTTGGCCAAGACCGTACCAAGAGCATGGCACCAATTGACTGGGACCTCCGCGAGATACGCCAAATTTTTTTCATAGAGTTTTCGAAAGATCCACTGAGTCCAACGCACATAGCCCGGATCCGTGGTATCGATTTCGCGAGACCAATCATAATCCATCCCCAAGGCCAGGAATTGACGTTTAAAATTCTCGATATTGCGTTTGGTGGTTTCGCGAGGATGCGTTCCAGTTTCGATGGCATATTGTTCGGCCGGCAAACCAAAGGCGTCCCATCCCATGGGATGGAGCACATTGAATCCGCACATGCGTTTGTAGCGGGAGACAATATCTGTGGCGATATATCCCTTGGGATGTCCCACATGCAGCCCGGTCCCCGACGGGTAGGGAAACATATCTAAGACGTAGAATTTCGGTTTGGAGGGGTCAATCTCAGAACGAAACGGCTGGTGATCCAGCCAAAAGCGCTGCCATTTTTTCTCGATGGCGTGGTGATCGTACGGTTGGGCCATGAAGTCTGCTGCAGATCGATTGTCCGTTGTGACGTGAGATTCTAAGCGGAGAGGAAAATCTATCACAGACCCGAATCGGCTACAAGGCGAACAAAGGAGAAAGGTTTGGTTGCTTGCATCGCAACAAGGGAGGGATGGGCTTTAAGGGAATTAAGTGAAACGCAAAAAGAATGGGGGCAGGAACTACCAAGCAGGGGATTCCTCAGTAGGAAAACGTGAGAGAAATCCCCTCAATAAATTAGGATTAATTCTTAGCAGCTCCGACAGGTTGCACCTTACGTTTTCGCCGGGTGGTGGCCTCCTCGACCTCAGGAGTTTTTTCTTGTGTCAATCGATGTTTCATAATCAACGGATCAACGACTTCACCGCAGACCAAGCAGCGCCAACCGGGCATCCATAATTCCCCACTATTTTCCATGTCAATGAAATAGTCTGTAACCATTCGACCGTGACACCGTACACATTGCATGACAACCTCCTTTTCCAATAGGCCGTTGTCCTGTTGTCGGCTCAGAAAAAAGAGATCTTGAGGGAGGAAAGGACCGGGAATGAATAACGGCAACGAATGGCATGCCCTGAACCCGTCACCTTAATAACGAGGAGCAAGGATCAGGATTGATCATGGGAATGGTGAAAAAACATGTCCTGAGCCTGGTCGAAGGGGCCGCCAGCGGCGTTCTCGCCAGTTTGCCTGACCTTCGGGCTCGCAGACTTGCCGCTCTTCGCGGCGTTCGCGCTCACGTACCGTGAGTACGCTCCGCGCGCCAAACTGGTTGCGGCCTTGCCCGTGGAAAAGGGCATCTTGG
>JAYWMS010000033.1:0-1614 GCA_035873215.1 Nitrospirota bacterium
TAACAAAGAACTGGCAACTTTTTCTTTTCTCAAACTTTATGAATAGCAATGAGTGTGCCAGAAAGAATTCCGAGTTTTCGGCATGCAAGTGCTAGAAAAATTGAGCAATTTAGAAATTTGTGCCAAAGAAAAGATTGGTGACTGTGGATACATGCCTCACGCCACAGAATCTTTTCTGTAGCAGAAGACAACAATGAGGAATTGGAAGGAAATGAGGGCTTAAAGTTCGAATGTTGATCCAGGGTCGGGGACCACAATGTCCACTCCTGGATAGTCGGCTCGGAGGGAGGTTGCCAGTGAAAATGACTGCCGCTCTTCCCCATGCACCACAAAAATCTTTCGGGGAGTAGGGGTGAGCGCCTGGACGTAGGCAAGCAAGTCGTTTCGATCTGCGTGGGCCGATAACCCATTGAACCGAACCACTTTGGCCCGCCTTGGAGTAGGGACTCCAAAGATCGGGACGGTATCCCACTCTTCGATCAATTTTCGTCCTAATGTGTGCTCTGCTTGGAATCCTACCATGGCAATGATGTTGGCCTCATCCTGAATGGCATGTTTGAGGTGATGAAGAACTCGTCCGCCCTCGCACATTCCTGAAGCTGAGATAATCACACAAGGCCCACGCTGTCTATTTAACGCTTGGCTTTCTTGAACGGTGGACACATATCGAATGTTTCGCGCGGCAAAAGGATCCCCCTGTGACGTAAAGGTGCGATAGGTTTCCTCATCAAAACATTCCGGGTGACGGCGAAAAATATCAGTGGCTTTGGAGGCTAAGGGAGAATCGATATAAATGGGTAATGGTTGAACACGGCCTTCGTGAACGAGCTCTTTGATTCGCATGACGATCTCTTGGGTTCGGCCCACGGCGAAGGCGGGAACGATAATTTTACTTTTATGTTCCAAGGCATGTTTGACCACTTCTTCGGCTTTGGTCCGCATGGATTCGATGTGTTCATCATGCATTCGATCGCCATAGGTCGACTCAATAATTAAGACATCACAGGGTGGTGGAGGTTGAGGGTCTTTCAGAATGGGCATATTGAACCGCCCTAAATCTCCCGTGAACAGAACCGATACGGAGTTCGCCTGGTGCGTGTATTTCAGCCAGATGGAGGCCGATCCTAAAATATGTCCCACATCTGTGAACTTGGCTTTAATTCGCGGAGAGACCTGAAAAATCTTGTCATACCGCTCTGCTTGAAACCGACGAGTGATAGATTGGACATCTCTATGGGAGTAGAGGGGCTGGAGACCTCGTTGTCTCCGGCGTCGCTCTTTCTTATTGATATACGTGCAGTCGGCCTTTTGGATCCGTGCTGAATCTTCCAACAGGATTCGAGCCAAGTCTTGAGTGGCTCCGGTCATATAGACCGTTCCAGAGAATTGACCTTGAGCCATAACAGGGAGCGCGCCGGAATGGTCGATATGGGCATGCGAGAGAAGAACGGCCTGGATGGACTCGGGATTAAACCCCAGGTGTCGGTTTAATCGATCGGATTCCTGTCGACGACCCTGAAAGAGACCGCAGTCCAAAAGTAATCGAGTACGTCCAAATTGCAATTCATGACGACTACCCGTGACCGACTTCGCGGCGCCATGAAAGGTAATGTT
>JAYWMS010000045.1:0-9763 GCA_035873215.1 Nitrospirota bacterium
ACCTCTTTTCTGCCACTTATCTGTTAGGTTTTAAACCCTCACATCTCTATCACGAAAAAAACTCAGGTCTAATTTCGTCGACGCAAAGCCGCCGACATCCCGTCGAGTTCATAGTTAATTTTCCCATTCTTATTAAGCTACTTCTGCTGAACTCCTATGGAGTTTCAGCTCTGCTTTAACTAAATCGTCTCTACGCAAACGCGGAACAAGCCTTTTCTCGCAAAGTCCAGAGGTGCATACCGGAACTTTGTCGACAGGGGCTTAGGAGAGAAAAGGAATGAATCTATCGGTGGGGAATAAAGAGGTATTCAGAACCCAAAAATCGGAAATACGATCATGGCGATTGCTCTAGACGCCGTAGGCTTCGCATGAGGATGGGATCGTTAAAGGCAACCTCACTAAGGGCATCAAGAATATGCAATCCCTTGCTCGCCATTAGCTCTTGGGCTTTAGCGTATTGTTTGGCATTAAAACGGGCCACCGTGGGCTGATTATTTACTATCTGACAGGCTAATACGCCGTCTTTTATTTCCAACGTACCACCATTGTGTAGGAGCTCTTGGGCCTGTGATATTGAAATCTGATGAAGATCGGCAAATTCTTGTATGCCTCCCGTTTCCACCATCGACCCATCGGGCATGATACACTTCCGTTTGAAATAGGGAGACCAGTCTTTTCGAAAATCAACATAGGTAATGTCCCCTCCTTTTGAGACGGAACGATCTAGCTTTGTATAGTCAATCCCCAAATTCTTCTGTTTGAGCCGATCCCTTAATTCATCCGCCAATCCACGATAAAATACTTCTTCCACGGCTTCCAAGAGAGGAATTCCACGATATTGGGCTAATTTCTCCGCATCGGCACATTGTTCAACATCCATCACCCAGGTGTGTTTTGGCTGCTGCCCATCTGGATCTAACCTACATACAAATTGGCCTTTTGTAACCAGCCCCGCTGTCGGCGGATAGGTATAGATCCCTCCTTCACTGAGTAGCCTGTTCATTTCTTCAAGGGGAATGCCATAGCTCTCAGCCAACACTGTGGCATGGTATTCAACATTCTCTGGCCCTGCCATTGCACACACCATCACATTTCCAGGAGGGTCAAAATCCGTGTAGTTTTCCAGAATGTTATAGAGGTCTGGAGTCTTGGTTGCCTTCAGAGGTCGTTTTTTTAATTTAAACATTCACAGGCCTTCCTGATAAAATCTCAGTCCCACGCAAATCTTATTCTACCGATCAAGGGCTGCAAATCTCCAGGGATTCGTTGCATGACCCAAATAATGAATGATACATAAGGATCGCCATTATATTTTCTACTCTCTTTTTCAGGATCATTATGTCTACACATGCTTTAGTTCAGGCCTTCTGGACACACGAGGCCTTCAAATGTGATCCCCTCCAAGGTTTTCGACTGGCATCCGGCGCCACTAGCCCCTATTATGTGGACTGTCGAGGTTTGCTTGCGCACCCGGGTTCTCGATGGTTGGTCGCGAAGTTAGCATATTCTACCGTTCAAACGCTTGATCTTCAGGCGGTCGGAGGACTCGAGATTGGAGCTATTCCTTTGGGAACGGCCATTTCAGACTTTGCGTACACCGCAAGTCCTTCTCAGACTTTACGCACATTCGTGGTTCGGAAACAACCAAAGGATCATGGGCTTGGTAAACTCCTGGAAGGAGCCATTCGACCTGGAGATCGTGCCCTCATCGTTGATGATGTCCTCACCAGCGGTGGATCTCTGATCAAGGCTATTCATGCGGCACGGGAGGCAGGCTTAACAGTCGAGCATGCCTTAGTCATTGTTGATCGGGAAGAACAAGACGGAAAACAGTTAGTGGAGCAGGAAGGGGTCTTATTGTTTGGTCTTCTCACTTTGGAAGACTTGAAGGAAGGGAAGCCGACGTAGTTTCGACCCTCGACTCAATTTACCGACATTGAAATCGTACGCCCCACCACTTTTCCTCGATGACGTCTCCCCCTCCAAGCCCTTCGACCACACGTTTCCTGCTTTGGGTGGGACCCTCTCTTATAATTTGGAAAGGTCCATCGCAATATTCTCGGGCCTTTTCCATGGCCTTCGCCCTACGCGAAGTAACCAAATGGCCTTGGTATGCTTGATAACTATATCGCACAACCCCGGAATTCTCATTCTCTCGTATCACCTGGACCCCTTCACCACATCCCGTCATAACTCCCATGATCAGGAATGCTATAACTCTTGACCCAACTCCCAAGGAGGGCATAGAATTTTCCTATGGGCTATTGTCTAGGTGCTTTGGGAGGTTAACTTCAATGGAAACAATGCGGTTTGATGAATCAGTTTAATAGACCATGTGAAAGAGGAGCCCGTTATGATATCGCGGAAAAACGTTACAGGACTCTTAATGAGCCTTGCCATAGGGTTAGGTTCTTGGGGAATCGTTTCAGCTAACCATTCCTATGTCTTAACCGTACAAGACCTTAACGGTGGCTTACAAAAAGCCCCAAGCCTTCCCCAAAAAGGTTTCACCCTGATTGATGTTCGAACTGCTGAAGAACATTCCTCAGGATTCATTCCGGGAACAGATTTCAATATCGATTTTCGAGAAATAGGTGCACGCCACAAAGAACTAGGAGCCAAACTAGATAGCCACATCGTCGTATATTGCCAATCAGGACAACGAAGTAACGTTGCTGCTGAAACCCTAGCCGATCTGGGTTACCAACATGTATATAATGTGGCAGGCAGTATGAATGAATGGACTGCTGCAGGTTACCCGATTGAATTCCCCCGTCGATAGGCTAAGACCTCGGCAACTGAAATCTCATGATCTCCTGATTCAGCAAGTTACTGCCCTTCTCCAATTCTGGAGAAAATTTCGTCAAATTCAAGATGTAACTCTCGAAATGCTTCAAGCAACTGTGGGTCAAAATGTTCCGGGCGCGTTCGTTCCCGTCCATTCAGCATGACATCGCATGTCTTACCATGTGAAAAAGATGGCTTGTACGCACGCCGACTTCGTAATGCATCGTAGGTGTCAACCAGCATGACTACTCGTCCTGCCAGGGGAATGGCTTCACCTTGGAGTCCATATGGATATCCACTCCCATCCCAGCGCTCATGGTGAGCCAATGCAATTTCGCGAGCCTTTTCCAACAACCGGGAAGGGGACCCGGCCAATAAGGAGGCACCAAAAACCGGGTGCTGTTTCACCATGGCCCATTCTTCCTCATCGAGCGGCCCTTGCTTACGCATGATCGAATCGGGAATCCCAACCTTACCCACATCATGCATAGGTGCTGCATCAAAAATAAGTTGCGCGTCCTCCGAATCGAGCCCGATGAATAATGCTAGGACCTTTGAGTAGTGGCTCAACCGCTGAATATGGGTTCCCGTCTCTTCATCTTTATACCTGGATGCCAGGGCAAGACGAAGCACCGTATCGGCATAGGCTTTCTCTAATTCCTTTGTTTTACGCTGTTCCGCATCATAGGCTGCTTTGAGGTCTCGAGCATACGCGCGCATCTGCTCATTCGTCGCCTCCAGCTTTCTCGTTTTCCCTTGCTCTCTTGCCAACAATGCATTGAGATCTTTGGCATACCGGGACAATTGAGACCGAGTGGCGATCAGTTTTTTTTCAAAATCCTCCTCATCCATTGTACTAAGGGCACTCTTCAAGCTAAAGAACCACGTAAAGCATGCTGAACCTTTTCTAACAGTTGCAAAGGACTGAAGGGTTTTATTAAATATGCATACATCCCCATTTCTTCAGCCTCTTGACGATCTTCAATACGATCTCTGGCCGATAGCATGATGATGGGAATATCTTTTGTTGCTGGATTACTTCTCATCGCATGAGCGACTTCTTTACCGTTCTTATTGGGCATCATCCAATCCAATATGACAAGGTCTGGTCGTTCTGCCTGTATCAGTTCCCACGCAACCACACCATCCTCAGCCTCAAGGAGTCGATATCCTGGATCTTCTAAGGTCATCTGAAGGAGGCTCCGCAGGTCTTCCTCGTCATCAGCCATCAAGATTGTTTTTACCATTCCTGAAAACCCATGTTGAAGTGAGGGTACGCCATTACACACTTTACGAATCAAACCAAAGGAATAATCGGTTAGTCTTTTTCCACTGCGCTCTCAATTGCCTCCTCTGAATCTTCCCCTTGTCTTGCACGCGAAATGTCATCGACTGCCACTGTGGTTTCTTCTTTCCACCCTTCAACTCGACGCGCTACCGTAATAAAGCCTGAATGCGCCACCATACGGAGATCAGGCCGCACGCTTCGGCCTTGGATATTCCAATCTCGAAAAAGGGTTTCAAATGTTTGAACAAACGTAAACCCTCCGGATCGGGTCAATGCTTCAACCGTCTGCATGACTTGAGGAATGGTGGGAACAAAGCTTAAATAAATCCCTCCCAACCGCAACACCCGTTCGGCATGCTCAACCACACGCCATGGCTCCGGTAGGTCCAACACCACGCGATCATAGGATGGAGGATTCCCATCAACGTGGCATTCAATTCCTTCATACGCATCGCGTTGGATTAATTGAAATTGGGAAACAGCGCCAAGGTACCGTTCAATGTTCTTCATTGCAGTTTTGGCAAAGTCATCTCGAATCTCGTAACTCACCACCCTTCCCTGCTCTCCCACCGCTCGCAGGAGAGCCAAGGTAAGGGCCCCAGACCCTACTCCCGCCTCAAACACCTTAGCACCGGGGTAGACATCGGCCCACATGGTAATCATGGCCAAATCTTTGGGGTATAACACTTGAGCGCCACGCGGCATTTTTAACGTGTATTCCGCCAACGTGGGGGACAAGACCATCATTTTCCTTCCACGTGATAATCGGACAAACGTTCCATCAGGTTTTCCAATGATATCGTCATGAGGTATGGTTTCTCCGCTATGTTGGAAGACTTCGCCTGGTTTTAATATCAAGGCATATTGGCGCTCCTTCGTGTCGACAAGATGGATCCGTTCGTTGGGTTTTAACAGTTTCATGGAACGGCATTGTAAGTATTTGGCTATAGGGGTTGCAACAAGGTTACCCGTGAATGCGCGACAGGTGATCCACAAATGAGTACTGACTTTTTTGTTGCTGATTTGGGCTGCCTATGAGAATTTCCTGCATCCAATTTTTACCGCCCAACGGTTCTTGACACTCTTGGGAATGGGTTTTAAGATCAATTAATTAAGAGGTTATCATTACAAATTGTATATTTTCTGTATTTTCTTCCCACATGTTGATTGGATCCAGAAAGTGTTTTCTTTCAAGCTTCTTGTGCATAAATACCTAACTCCGCTTTTCCAAGCATCGACCTATCTTTCGAGGTTCAATTCTCTCTACACGAGCATGTTATATCCAACCTGGGGGGGCATCCCCACTACCCTCCATGCCCAATCAGGGGCCCGATGAAACGTCTATTTGCCGTGATTGGCCTGGGACGATTTGGTTACAGTGTAGCTGAAAGTCTTGTGAAGAAGGGTTGCGAGGTATTGGCTATTGATCGAGAAGAACCAAAAATTCAGGCTATTAGCGATATCGCTACCTATGCCGTCCAATGTGATGCCACGGATGAACGAGCTCTTAAAGCTGTCAGCACCCAAAATGTCGATATCGCTGTCGTGAGCATCGGAGAAAATATTGAAGCGAGCATTCTCATCGTCCAAACTTTGAAAGAAATGGGCGTGGAGTCAATCATTGCCAAAGCTGTGACTAATATCCACGGGAAAATTTTGAGCAACCTGGGAGTCACCGAAGTCATATATCCTGAACGAGATGCCGCCATCAGACTTGCCCATCGTCTCGCTTCTCCAAAAGTATTGGAATATTTGGAATTGGCGCCAGGGTACAGTATTGAAGAGGTGTCGGTTCCAATTCGGTTGGCGGGACTTAGCCTTAAGGAATCCAGGATTCGCGAGGAACATCATCTCAATATCATTGGAATTAAGAAACAGGTGACGCGCATGGTAAAAGGCCGAATGATGAAGGAAGAAAGGTTTAATTTTACTCCCTCCCTCGGAGACTTGATTGAAAAAGGTGACGTATTGGTCGTGATCGGCAAGGAACAAGACTTGGATCAATTTAGTAATTCTGATTAACCTCTCCCGTCACCCACCCCAAGTTGCCCAAAAGAATTCCACGATCCTCCCTTCGTTCTATTCATGAGCTCTCACCGATTCAGTCGTTTTTGAGAAATTTCGTACTTGGACATTGACTTTTTGCTACACTGACGGCAATGTCCACATATGAATAGCAACAAGGTGCCGCCTCATGCCAAACGTACAGCTTCATCTCAATGAGTTTCGGGGGCACCTAGAGGCATTTTATGCCTCACTACGCCTGGCCCCTCCCTACCATAGCATCGAAAAAGCCCTGACCACCTTTGCCTCTGAATATAAATTCAAAACTCAACAAGAACAGGACCAAGTTAAAATTGATGAAACCCTGAAACAACATTTGTTTCACGAAGCGTTTGTAGAGTCGGGCCTTCATAAAAAGCATCGAGGGATTATTGCTGGACTGCTAAAAGGGCCAACCCCGCCAACAATTGCCAAAGAATACCGATACCTACTTCAACCATTTCTTTAGTGAATTTTAGTGAAAATCTTCTCTCCTCGTCTCAAAATTCTATGGCAAAGAAGGTGGGAATTCGTATCAAGAAATACGGAATTGACTTGTATTGATATTCCTAGGAACTCAACCTGCTGGGTTCAAGTAATTACGGCGACGTGAGATTTCAAATACACAACACCTCTTTCCGTGTGCTGTTTTTACAACACTCGGAGTAAATTTTTTCAAGGGACCCGAGTATCTTATGTATTCATTTCTTTTAATTTCAACATTTTATGTTAATTTCATCATCACGAACTGAATGGCCCATATATTGCATTTCAATCACGACATAGAAATTTATTTCTAAGGGGCATTCATGCATTTCCAGCATACACTTGGCAGATCCGTTGCGGTTTCAGGCGTCGGCCTTCACTCAGGCCAAGCCTCCACGGTCACCCTTTCCCCGTCTCCTGTGGATTCAGGCCTTGTCTTTTCCAGAAAAACTAATGGGCAAATGGAAACCTGCCAAGCTTCAATTCGGAACCTTCGGCCAATGCAATTATGCACGGCCATTGGCTCAAATGGGTTTCAAATTCAGACCACAGAGCATGTTCTTTCCGCATTGTGGGGCATGGGTATTGACAATGCGCATATTGAGATCACCTCGGAAGAAGTGCCTGTGCTGGACGGCAGCGCCGCTCCCTTTGTTCAACTCATCCAGGCTGCAGGGATGATTCCTCAAGGGCGCCCTCGAACTTACTTGAAAATTCTCAAACCCCTTTATGTCGGGGATCATCAACGTGGCCTGTCGATTGTCCCCTCTCCATTTCCCAAAATAACCTACACCATTACCTATGACCACCATTTGATTCAGGATCAAACCTACGAGCATGAGTGGGCCACGGCTGAATTCAAACGAGATATTGCTGAAGCAAGAACCTTTGCGTTTTCTCATGAAGTGGAATCCCTGTGGGCTCGCGGGCTTGGTCAAGGCGGATCATTGGAAAACACTATCGTCTTTTCCGAGGATGGCGTTCTCAATGAAGACGGGCTTCGATTTCCTGATGAATGCGTTCGCCACAAAGTCCTCGACCTGATTGGCGACCTTTCGCTATTGGGTCTTCCCGTCATCGGCCATATTATCGCGGATCGATCAGGCCATCATCTGCATACCGAACTAGTTCAAGCTATCCTAGATAATCCGGATGCTTGGACTTTACTAGGAACGCAGGAAGAGGATCGTCAGGCATTAGCTGACATTCCCCATAACGGCACTGGACGACGACACGCCGTATCTTTTGCTGCAAACTCAACCCTCTAGCCTCCCTCCCATGAATTCATGCATCTAAGAGAGATAAATTACTTAGGTTTCCCTTTGAGTTTGGTACTTCCTTAATCCTCCCAATTCGCTCCCTTCAATACGTGTCATTGCATCCCCAGTAAGGCCGATGTTACGGTCGATCATGCAGAGGAAAGCATGACGACAACTCGACCACTTCGAAACCTTTACCTTCTGCTGGGAATCATCGGCGTCAGCATGATCGCCACCCCTCAATGGTTACATGCTAAAAGATTGATTGACCAAGACCCTAATGGATTTGCAGGAATTAAGTGGGGGACCCTCCTCTCATCCCGACCAGACCTTGTTCTTGTTGAACCAGACGATCGCATCAACACTTTTCAGTTTCAAGAAACACCTCCTCGGTTCGACAATAGTGCCGTTGAATCTCTAAAACTCTTGAGTATCGATGGGCAATTTGCAAGAGTCATGATCCGCTATCAAGGTAATCTGTTTCATAAACAAATCATGGAATACCTGGAGACGCAATTCGGCGAAATAAAGCTGATGCCCAATTCCATGATGCGTGGGTTGAACCAAGCGTATTTGTGGCGAGGCTCAAACACGGAAATCAATTTGAACTACCGCGGTCTAGGGGAACGAGGATTTGTTATGTTCCAAAGTCGAATCCTTGCACCAAGGTTTCTTGATAGCCTTTCAGAACATTCACACTGACGGGTTACTAACCGGAAATTTCACCGTTGAATCTGATTGAAACAGCAAGCCCTGCTTCTGTGTTTTACGAAATCTAAGCATTCCCACTAGAGAGCGAGTCAAGCCTCACGGCTCCGTCTTCCTACCAGGCTCAGAACCCGGAAGATTTATTTCGCCTTTGAGCTGTCTTATAAGAACATTGACTGTACACAACCTGAACAGGCACGATAATCCTTACCGTCCAACGTTCAAGAGTAAGACTATGATGCCAGCAACACCAGAAACCTTTTCGATAAATCCACACTGTCGAATCAAAAAAGACCTCATTGGGACTGGCCATCATCAAACTGTGATTGTCGATGATTTTTATAAATTTCCGGAAAAAGTCCTCCAGGTCGCCCTAGATCTCCCTTACACCGATCGCTTTGAAATAGTCGGTAATTTCCCAGGCGTTCGCGCTTCTATCAATCTTGATTCGACTTCCATTTTTGATCAGATTAGTGCCTTGTGGGGTTGTCAACTTTTTCCCTTCTTTCACCCTCAACCTCTCGTCTTTCAGGGCATCAGGAATAACCGTTACCGACTCAATGTGGGGCAGAGGCAACCTCATATTGATCAGGACATTACAGCCATGGTGTACTTGAATCCCCCTGAAACCTGCGTCGGTGGGACAGGGCTCTACCGACACCGTCCGACCAATTTAGAGCGTGTACCCCTTAAGCCGGACCAACACATACGAGATTTGGCCGATCAGCTCGAACTCAGCGACGAGTTCTTCCACAGCAAAGATGGGTATGAGCATTTCCAAAACAGCATGATTTTCAACCCGCTCTTTGCCAAACGGGAGAATGAATACAGCAATGATGGGAACGATTATTGGGAACTTCTCCAGCTCATCGACATGAAGCCCAACCGACTCATCATCTTCGACGGTCGTTGTTTCCATTCCCAATACATTAAAAAAACTCAATACACTGAGGCTTTTCGAGTCAATCAAGTCATCTATCTCAGCCAACGGAAGATGTGAATTCGTGACGATTATGTACCTGGATGCCTCCGTCCCCAGAGGTCATTAAATAGAACTTAGCTAAGACTTTCTCCTTCAAGCGAAATTCTGCACTTCCCAAAATCTCTTAATACGATTTCTATTTACTGCCCATCGGCCTCTCAGATGATACATGAAATTTAACCTAGATATAACATTCTAGGTTTTATCACT
>JAYWMS010000058.1:0-15550 GCA_035873215.1 Nitrospirota bacterium
CCCAATCATCCCTGGTTTCTAGGGACCCAATTTCATCCTGAATATCATTCACGGCCCCATGAACCCCATCCCGTGTTTGCTGCCTTCATTCAGGCAGCCTTGCAACGAAAATTTGGACGTTAGCCGTAACATCACACTGCATTAGGAAAGAGCCCAGATGGTTCGTGAAGTCGATTTAGGAGGAATCCTGAGTGGTGGTTGTCATGTACCCGTGCTCATTGCCGGTCCCTGTGTCATTGAAAATGAGCAGGTCATCATGGAAACCGCGTCACGGGTTGCGGAGATCGCAAAGGAAGCCGGCTTCCCCTATATCTTCAAATCTTCGTACGATAAAGCCAACCGGAGTTCCATTCATTCATTTCGCGGGCCAGGTTTAGAAAAAGGCTTAGCCCTTCTTCAGAAAGTCAAAGATCAAGTTGGCATCCCCGTGTTGACTGATGTCCATAGTGTTGAGGAGGCAGAACGGGCAGGGAAGGTTGTGGATGTGTTGCAGATTCCAGCTTTTCTCTGCCGGCAAACCGATCTCTTGATTGCGGCTGCGAAGACCGGACGTACAGTCAATGTGAAAAAAGGACAGTTTCTTTCCCCGTGGGATATGAAGAACGTAATCAACAAGCTGGAGGAAAGCGGGACGACCCGCATCCTTCTCACCGAACGCGGCGCAACCTTCGGTTACAATAACCTGGTTGTGGACATGCGAGCACTCCCCATAATGCGCGGCCTCGGGTATCCTGTTATATTTGATGCCACGCATAGTGTCCAGCTTCCTGGAGGGGGAGGCACGATCTCGTCCGGCCAACGAGAGTTTATTGCACCTCTGGCACGAGCGGCGGCTGCAGCGGGATGTGATGGGTTCTTTATGGAAGTGCACCCAACGCCCGACACGGCGTTATCCGATGGACCTAATATGGTACCCCTTTCGGATTTAAAAGGATTACTCCAACAACTGGCTGAAATATGTAGAGTGTCGAAAAAGGGTGACTTGTCCTAACTAACTCCCCTGGTAAACTCGATCAAATGCCACAAGAACTGGGACTGTTCAAAAAGTTTCCCCCGCAAGGCCAATTTCGTGATCTCAAATGAGTAATCCGTGACCCATAAGAGAATCACCCGTATTCTCGGTATAGGCATCCTTAATTAAAACAGTCCACCGATTATCGTTCGCGTTTTACCTCCTAGACCCACAAGCCAAGGGTGGTGATTTTCGTTAGTCCCTAAATCGTCAGAATTGGCAGGGAATCTTCATGCCGTCACGACAGACATCAGAAGCTCGACCATTGGAGGCTTCAGTGTCACCTCAAGCAAAAATTGAGCAATCACTCAATCTTCCAAATATCTTAACCTTTTCTCGAATTTTACTCGTGCCAGTCTATATCGTCCTCTTCTACGATCCTACCCCCACACGCGCCATTGCAGCCGCAGGGGTTTTTGGCGTAGCCGCGCTCACAGATTTACTTGATGGGTATTTGGCCAGGAGGCGCGCCCAAATCACGACAATTGGTCGATTGTTGGACCCAATCGCCGACAAACTTCTTGTTTTGGCGGGGCTTGTTTTACTGGTTCAATTTCACCGAATTGAGGCATGGATTGCCATCGCAATGATTGCTCGCGAAATCGGTGTGACAGGTATTCGAGCGATCGGAGCTGCAGAAGGAATCATCGTCCAAGCCGGCACATTGGGGAAATATAAAGTAGTGCTTCAAATTATTGCAATTATTCTGTTGACGTTGGAAGGGGCAGTGTTTCTGCCATTCGTCTCTTTGAGCGCATTGGGGATGGTCGCCTTATATCTTGCACTTGGTTTTTCAATAATTTCAGGGATTCAGTATGCCGTGGATATCTGGAAAGCCTTTTTACGTACAGGTCTCCTTACTAAAAAGGAGGGATAGGTAGCCTGTGAGTTCTACGACCATAGGTCTCACCCTTTGTATGGTGGGGTATCTTCTTGGCTCCATCCCATTTGGATTACTCTTTTCAAGGGTCTTTGGCTCCGCAGATCCAAGAACTGTTGGGAGCGGAAATATCGGGTTTACCAACGTTTTACGAGTATCAGGTAAAAAAGTTGGGGTCCTCACTCTAATTTGTGATTTTGGGAAGGGCTGGATAGTAAGTTGGCTGGCCATGTCGATGTTTGACATGGGATCCTGGGGTTTGGTTGCTGCATTTTGTGTCGTCCTTGGACATATTTTCCCAATCTATCTTGGGTTTCATGGCGGGAAAGGGGTAGCCACGGGACTCGGCGCCATTCTTGGTCTTAATCCGGTTCTTGGGGGAATTTCGATTGTCGTATGGCTGGGTGCCGTAGGTATCTGGCGGTATTCATCCGGAGGGGCATTGACGGCATTCGCCGCATTGCCAATATTAAGCGTGATATTGGGAAATCGCCCCGAATTTATTGCGATGTCATTCGGCATCAGCGCATTGGTGGTTTATAAACACACGGGGAATATCAAACGAATTTGGAATGGAACAGAATCCAGAGTTGGATTATCATCTAGTTGACATAATAGTTCTTATCCGACATATTATTTTTCACAATTAAGACGAATTTCTCCCCACTTCAATCCTGCCTACCAACGAAAAGCCTGATCTTCCTCTTCTTGTTCCAAGCCATTGGGTCTGATACGTTGAAATGATCATGGTTTTTTCTAATTTCCCTCTGCGTACCTTCAGATGACTCCCAAAAGCATACCTTCTCTAGTTCTCGTCTTAATTTTCTGTTTTTTACCAATTTCCCAATCTGTCTTTGCTGAAGCCACATCTGTTCTCTCTGCCTCCAAAGGACTTCAGGTTCTTGAAGAGATTCAGGATGCTATTTCCAGTCTTACTGAGCGAGTCACGCCAACTGTCGTGAATGTCTCACCCATTCGTCATCTGGGCCCCGCGGTAAGCGTTCCCAGGCAACGTAGTCCCAAAACCCCCGGTTCAGGTTCGGGAGTCATCATTCATGAGGACGGATTTATTGTCACAAATAATCATGTCGTGGCGAATGCAGCGGAAGCTGAAATTCGTTTGTCCGACGACACAACCTTAATTGCTCGAATTGTCGGGCGCGACCCCGATACTGATCTTGCCCTTTTGAAAGTAGAATCCCCACGTAAACTGCCAAGTGCCACGTTCGGCAACTCCAGTGCTGTGAAGGTTGGTCAATGGGTCATTGCCGTGGGAAACCCTTTTGGATTGGACCAAACCGTGACCTTGGGGGTCGTGAGTGGGGTTGGACGAGAGAATATGAATCTCTCCCGCTATGAAAACTTTATTCAAACGGATGCGTCGATCAATCCCGGGAACTCAGGTGGCCCCCTGTTTAACATTCGGGGAGAAGTGATTGGCATCAACACGGCGATTATCAACTTTGCGCAGGGCATTGGCTTTGCTATCCCCTCGAATATGGTTGACCGCATCATAGGCCAACTCCGCGCCGGGGGGAAAGTCGTTCGCGGGTGGCTAGGCGTGGGCATTCAGCCGTTGACCCCTGAGCAGGGGGAAAAGTTCGGCGTCATGGATGGAAAAGGCATACTCGTCAATGAAGTCTTTAAGGGCGATCCTGCTGAACAAGCTGGCGTTCGGTCCGGTGATATTATCATCAAAATCGGAAAGGAACCTGTTGAGACACCAAATCAACTCTCTCGTGTGGTGGCGAGCATCGGCCCAGGTGAACAAGTCACGATCACCGTTATTCGGGACAATCAAGAGATCGAATTTCCGGTCTCCCTTGGAGTAAAAAAGGAACAGGCTATCGTGACTTCACTGGTGCCATCCAAAACACAGGTTGATCTTGGCATTGACGTCGCCCCCATCACCGATCAGTTAGCAGAAAGGTTTAAGATTCAAGAGAAAGAGGGAATTTTAGTAACAGGTGTGGCACGAGGCAGTTTGGCCTATACAGAAGGCTTACGCAAAGGCGACATCATTTCCGAAATAAATCGAATCGCCGTACCGACGATTCAGGAATTTTCGAATGCCATGGATGAGGTTCGACCCGGAGAAACTATCCTCCTCCGAATACTCCGAGAATCCAGCCCGTTCTTTGTAGTTCTACGCCCAAAAAGTTAAAGATGGGAAATAGTCGGTAGCTCCTTAACCTGGTAATCCCAGTATGTTGTAAGCGGAGATCCATCTTAAGTGGATCCCGAATAGAGCCTAATACAAGACGTCGGGAAAGACCGAGATGGCGGGATGAAACCAAAGGCGGTGTCGTCGTTCCGGCAGGTGGTCAGCCGGTATCAATTCGAATACAACCAAGATGGATTCCCGATTAAGGATGTCGGGAATGACGGCGAAGGCGAGATAAAACCCAAGATAATTCTGTCATCCCCGCAGGTAGTTAGCGGGGATCCATCTGAAGTGAATCCAGGATAGATTTCCGATACAAGACATCAGGAATGACGGAGAAGGTGGAATAAAACCAAAGACCATTCCGTCATCCCCGTAAGTGGTTAACGGGGATCCATCCTAAATTGATTCAAGAGGGATTCCCGTTAAACAATGTCGGGAAAGACAGTAAAAGACATGAAGTGATGGTCCCATGACCTTGACCCGTTTTCGTCATGCACGGGTGAGCCTCAGAGAACCATGGAAAGCGGCTAGTGACTTGAGCTGGCCAACGTCTCCTTTTCCGCCCGATGTTCCTCAATCACCTTGGTGGCAACTTCACGCGGTGCTTGTTCATACCCACTGAAATCCATCATGTATGAGCCCTTCCCAGCCGTAATAGACGTCAGCACCGGAGCATACTTTAAGACTTCAGCTAAGGGCACCAGGGCATTCACGATTTGATGATGCCCTTTCGATTCCATCCCTAAAATCCGACCGCGGCGACTATTGAGATCGCCAATCACCGCACCCACCATATCATCGGGAGCAGTCACCGCCACAGTCATAATGGGCTCAAGCAGTATGGGATGAGCCGATTCCATCGATTTCTTGAATCCCATGGAGCCAGCGACCTTGAAGGCCATTTCCGACGAATCAACCGGATGATGTGAGCCATCATAGACGGTCACCTGAATATCCACCACGGGGTACCCAGCGAGTATCCCTTGGTGCATCGATTCAACCACCCCTTTTTCCACGGCGGGAATATAGTTTCTGGGGATCGCACCACCCACAATCTTATTCACAAACTCGAACCCACCACCGCGTGGTAACGGAGCAAGCTGTAACCAGCAATCACCAAATTGCCCATGACCGCCCGTTTGCTTCTTATATTTCCCTTGGGCCTTCGCGGTGCCGAGAATCGTCTCGCGGTACGCGACTTTCGGAGTGTGCAGTTTGACATTCACTCCATACTTTCGATGAAGTTTTTCGAGTGTGATTTCAATATGTGTTTGACCAACACCACTGATCAGCATTTCTTTGGTTTCTTCATTCCGGAGAAATTCAAGAGAAGGATCTTCTTCGACAAGCTTATGAAGCCCAAGGCTGACCTTATCAATATCGCCTTTGGCATTGGTTTCCAAAGCAAAGGCCATGACGGGCCGATTGAGACGGATGCCTGGATAGATTATTGGATGTTTATCCGCACACAGGGTATCGCCTGTTTGAGTATCCTTGAGTTTGGCAATGGCAATAATCTCTCCTGCTAAGGCTTTCCCCACTTGTGTGGTTTTCTTACCGAGCATGTGGTACAGGTGCCCACCCTTCTCCTTCACGCTTCGCCCTGAATTAAAAAACCCTGAATCTGCCTCTAGTGTACCTGAATGCACTTTTAAGTATGTAAGACGTCCCATGAAGGGATCGATCGTGGTTTTGAACACAAAGGCTGAAAAATGTTCTTCCGGTAAACAAGGAAGGGTGATCTGGTCGTCGCTGTGTGGTTGGGTCCCAGTGGTGGAAAAAGCCTCCGCCCGTTCCTCTGGGGACGGCAGACACAAAGCAATGGCATGTTGAAGTGAAGTGAGCCCAATGTTTTTTAGGGCAGATCCGCAGAGGACCGGGACAAATTGGCGTGTCTTTGCGCCTACGGCCAGCCCATTTTCAATTTCCTCTGGGCTGAGGGTCCCCCCTTCCAGATACTTTTCGACCAAGTCATCGCTGACTTCTGCAACACGTTCAATCAGTTGCTTGCGATAGTCTTCAGCCTTGGAAGTGCTATCCGCCGGAACGTCCGATTCTTGAACCTTGTGACTATTTTCCACAGGAACGATCGCTTTTCCGGCTAGCAGATCAATCGCACCGGTTAGGTTGGCTTCATGGCCTAGTGGAATCGATATCGGTACTAACGTTGTCTCTAAGGCCTTCGCAACTTCCTGAAGGACCTCCTCAAAGTTTGCTCGCTCCTTGTCTAATTCATTGATGAAAATCAGGCAGGGCAACTCTCGTTCTTGAATGACATCCCACACACGGTCAAGCTCTGAACGAATCCCCGATGCGCCAATGACAAGTACCACGCCATCGGCCACATGCAGCGCCGATTTGGTCTCGGCAAAAAAATCTGATGAACCTGGAGTGTCGAGAATGGTCAGAAGTGTGCCCTTGGATTCGAATTGCAAAAGGGCCGTGCTCATGGAGTGGTGATGCTGAACTTCTTCGGGCTCGAAATCGCCGATGGCGTTGCCGGCGGTCGTCGACCCCAACGATGGGATGGCCCCAGATGAAAATGCAAGGGCTTCTGCTAAGGAAGTCTTCCCAGAAGCTGAGTACGATGCCAAGGCCACGTTCCGAATCGGACTGGTGTTTCCCTGAGTCATATCTCCCTCCCTAAGTGGGTTTTCCCATTCTAGGCCTGTCAGATTTGGAGTGTCAATCAATGGGCTCGACTTTTCGTTCATTTCTGCACATACCAGCAATGACTTAGAGAAAATAATTCCATGTTTTGATGAAATTATCTTGACAGTAATGGAAGAACTTTATTTCATTTTCTGCCAATGGCAGGGAAATAAGGAAAGACCAAGGGTCCTATTCAAACAGGATTTTTTATTCCGTCCTCCCCGTAGTACTTGGCGGGGTTTCATCTTACGGCTCGGATAAATAGAACACGACTCAAACTTTACCCAGTAAATCAGAAATTCCCAGGACAGAATCTGGTATTTATTTTCAGACGAAGAAAGATAGGAATTTCCTTTGATCTGTTCGATGTAATCCACTACCCTCTGGCAACTAGCGCTATCTTTCGCAGGCCTAAGAATTTTTATTGGGTGATCGACAATCGTATAGTGACTACACCGAAATCATCAGATACGACACCTTATCTCATGGGAGTGGTCTGTTTTGGCATACTCACTGGTTCCCTTATTCAAGACCTGATGTTTCCTAGAACTACACAGGCCTCCTCCATTGGGTTGATCATGGTCAAAGCCGTGCAATTTGGCTTACCCTTCTTAGTTGGGGTTTTACTCTGCACAGGAAAACGATGGGCCATGATGGTGGGCGTGGGGTATGGCACGATCGGACTCGCCTTGGACCTCGCGACATTTGTCCAAAGCATCACAGGAGAAACGGATACCCTAGGCTATTTGGTGCTCATCGTGCTGACAGGATTCTTAAATTTTCTGCTCATCCTTCTGGGGGGACGAGGCATACTTAAAATTGGGTGATTAATGATGAGGGTATCTTGAAATAGAGTGAATTGAAGAATGATTCTCGGCAATCCTTTCAAAAGACCTATCAATACGAGCCTTCGATAATCAGCCCTTCCCAATCGCCGGTATGTTTCTTCATTTGAAGACGTTGGGGTTTTTTGAAGCCGGCAGCGGTGAGCCAACGTTGAACTTCCGTGATGCTATAGGTGTTTCCGGTTTCAGTGAAGAGCAACATGGTCACCGCAAAGAGATTCGTTTCTAAGGGACGGAGCCCATGCTTGTCTTGCAGAAAGGTATCTTGGATACAGACGCGACCACCCGGGGTTAATGCCTTGCGTAGTTTTTTAAGAATCTGGATGTTTTCTTCAGCCGAGTAAATGTGAATCACGTTCGATAACCAAAAGATATCGAATGTTCCCGGCACAGGATCTTTGAGGAAGTCGCCTTCGAAATACGACATCCGTGCATTCAACTTTTGCTTCTTTGCGATCTCCTTGGCAACTTCCAGTGCAACAGAACGATCCCACACTCCGGCTTTCAGTTTGAGGTTTTTCTTCAGAAATTCCAGTGCATAGGTTCCGGGCCCTCCACCAACATCTAAAAGAGTCTTTGCAGATTTGAGCTTGAGTTGCTTTGCCACCTGCCCTGCTGCCTCGATTGAGCGGTGATGCATGGCCCAGGTAAAGGAACGGCGATATTCTGCATCGTCTTCTCCTTGTTCTTCTACAGGCTTCCCTGAACGAACGGATTCCGTCAGTTTCGACCAATCCTTCCATTGACGACGAAGTAAATCGAGGTATGCCCCACGATAATTCGGACTCTTCGCATTGAGAAATGTTCGTCCCAAGTTATTACTGCTGTATCGTGCGCCATCTTTTCGAAGCAGGCCCACGCTCGCTAGGTTCCGACAAAGTATTTCCAAACCTCTCTCGCTCACTGAAGCAGCTTTTGCCAAAGCTTTGATCGTCCAGAGCCTCGATTCCATGATCGTAAAGAGATCAAGATCGAGGGCGGTCATAATAATCCGTGACATGCGAAAGTCGTAGACGGCATCCCGAAAATCATCGAAGTTTTTCAGCTGTTTCACTGGAGTCACCATTGTGTAGTTTAAAGATACGGTGTTTGCGATCTGAGCATGGGTACAAAAAATGAGTGAGCGTTCTTAAAGTCCCCTCCTTTGTAAGGCTCGGTTACGAAGAGGAACCAAGGCAGAGGGGAGGTAGGCTCTTTGCAGTACTCAATTCCTGATAACATCATGGGCTCCCGGTGGCACCAGGACTCTACCTCACCTAGCCTCTCCTTACAAAGGAGAGGACAGAGCAGAAGAATTATTTAAATTGGCGGCGGCAATCTTGGATCAGTTTCATCAGTGCGGCGGGATCATCGAATGTGACGGGGCGCTCATAAAACACGGCGACATACTCATCGTTCATCTCCATCCGTTCGGTAAAACCTTCTTGCTTTAATCGTCGGCTATGTTTGGAAACGGTTTGTTGAAGGTAATACTTAGCTTGCTTGGCTAATTCATCGCTCCCCAAATCTTCGGGCGTGCCATCGGATAGCAAACTTTCCATATCCTCTAGGGCATACCCTGCCTGGCAAATCAAGAGGCCTTCCGGTGTGACCTCTAATTGCCAGTCTTCATCATCGAGTTGGAGATTGAGTGGCCCATCCGGTTCATCTGCCGTGAACCCGGGGAAGGCCTGACGGAGATGTTGTTGAATGGTTGACCAGGAACCGGCGGAGGTAGACGATTCAGCCATGGGCTTGTATTCCGGAAGAAGAGGCTTGGGTGACGATGGGGTCAACGAGTCGTGCGCGCATCGTTTCCAATCGCTGCATGTTTTCCTCTAATTTGGGCAACTCATATTTCTTGTCGACACGAATCACACGTTCCAAATGCGCGGCAGCTTCTTCAATGTTCCCGACGTCTTCGTGATAGCGGGCCAGGAGATACCAGGCCCCTCCCATTCGGAGTTCGTCACGCAGGCGCTGTGCAAGGGCGAGGCTGGTTTGCAGACAAGCAAGTGCATCGTCATGTCGTTTCCAGGCCAAGAACAATCTTGCGAGCATTCGAAAGACATCGGCTTGCCCGGAAGCATTCTCCACTCGCCTCATGAGCACTAATGACTGTTCATAGTAGGCCTTCGCTTCTGGAAAACTTCCGGTCTCTTTTGCGACAAGCCCGAGATCGGACAACAGGACAGCTTTCGCAGCATCATCGGCCCCGCATTGGTGCATCATATCAAGAGCTTCAAGATAATAGGCTCGGCCACGTTCCCATTCTCCAGCGTCCACATGCAGATTGCCGAGATTGCCAAGCGTGGTGCTGATGCCACGATGATCGCCCAGCGTCTTTTGTAACTCCAACACTTCTTGATAGAACGTCTGCGCTTTCTCTCGTCGGCCACTGACGGCACAGATATTTCCGAGATTGCCCAGTGTCGCGACCAACGCACGTGGATCGCCACTCTTTCGATCCGACTCTAAAGCGAGGGCATAGCAGTTGAAGGCCTCCGTGTAGAAGCCACGAGAAAAATGGTCATTCCCGATTCGATTGAGTTGCGCTGATTGTGTTTCTCGCATGGCAGAGGAATGGGGCGTTGCTATAAACCCACTCACGCAAGGCTGCAGTGTGTACGGTAGTTTAGTGTAGAGCTTGCTCCACGATAGGTTTGGCTCCGTTCATAATGGAAGTCCCATCCCCGACAAGGAGTGTATCAAAATCGTACTTGAGCAAACGCCGCAATCCTTCTCGGGCTTTTTGAATATCAGGATATTTTTCGGCTGGCAGCAAGCAAACTGAACCGGCAGGTTTTCCCCACAAGGCATCGCCGACAATCATCACGCCTTTGCCTTGCTGAATAAACAACGCCGACTCACCTGGAGATTTTTGGTCAGCGAGTTGAATGGCCCAAATTCCCCCCGGCAGTAATTCCCCATCGGCATACGTTTGATCCGCCTTAATGTCCATCTCCGGGGCATCCTTTTCAGGCACATACACTCGACACTTGAACTCTTGTTTGTAGGGCACTGCCTCACGAAGGTGATCCCGATTGGTCAGTAAGATATAATCAATTTGGCCGCCGTGACGGACCTGGTTTTGATCTAAGGCAGTCATGGGTGGAGGATCAACGAGAATCTTGTGTTCACCTACATTCAAAAAATGCCCGTTAAAATCGATTTGCTTTTCTTCGGAGAACCAGGACCATGCTGAAATGCCAGGCAAGAGGGCTTTCATAGGCCTGCAATGGCACCCTTCAACATATCTGTTGTCTTGGAAAGGATGTCATCTTCAGTGGGAAGATCCAGAATATCATCTTCCGGAACCGTGATAAATTTTCGATTCGGACCTTTGGTCAAGGATATGAGAAACATACTGTTTGATGGGGTGGTAGGGATCACGATATCCACGGATCCATCCAAGCCTTTTACCACTTCAAGAAACTTTTGTTTTCCTGCTTCTAATTCATCCATTGATTCATCTCATAAACTTTCCGAACCCATTGGTCCGGATTGTCCGGCCAAGAGGTGATTCACTTGAGTTAAAATGGCTTTATCACCTGCCAAATCCATGTTTCCGACCCGTTGCCAGCGAATAACCCCCTGCTGATCCAAAATGTAGACATTGGGAATGAACCGTCCTCCACCATAAAGCTTATCCGTGACTTTTTCGGGATCGGTTAAATAAGGATAGGTAATTTTGAGAGGAAACATACTCAGGAATTCGAGCACATCGGCCTTTGAGTCCCCCGAAGAATTCACTCCAACAACCGCCACATTTTTTCCTTTTGTCGCCTCGTGTACTTTTTGCAAATTCGTGCTTTGAATCAAACACGGTTCGCAAATATGAAAGAGACCCAAGACAACTACTTTGCCCTTCAAGTCGGCAAGGGAAACTGGTTCACCCTTAACGGACGTGAGCTTGAAGGTGGGAGCCGGTTGCCCGACTTTAAAGAACCCGGCGCCCCAACTAAGGGATATGACTGTGCCGACAAGAGCCAACACTGAACAGGTAAAAAGTAGACGTTTCATCGCACCCTCCACCCTTCACAGTTTAAGGACCATGCGCAGATTACTTGCGTGTTGAATCTTAACACATGGTTTTTTTGATGGGCAAACAAATGAGGAGGGTGCGAATCATTCAAGAAGAGGGAGATGGAGATTCAAACAGGCCAAGTTGCAGTTCTTCTTCTCTTGTGAGTGGAATGGGATATTGATCAGTAAAGCAGGCATGACAATAGTGGTCGTTGCGACCGGGGGCGGCATTCAACATGCCCTCCAAGCTCACATAGGCTAAACTATCGGCTGTAATATATTTTCGAATCTCCTCCACGCGATGGCTATGGCCGATCAACTCCTTTTGGGTTGGCGTATCGATGCCATAAAAACAGGGGGCAATAATCGGGGGAGAACTGATTCGCATGTGGACTTCCTTGGCGCCGGCCTGACGGATCAATTTCACAATTTTGCGGCTTGTGGTGCCCCGCACAATCGAATCATCCACAACCACGACACGCTTGCCTTCCAAAATTTCTGGTACGGCATTCAGTTTGAGCTTCACGCCAAAATGCCGAATGGATTGCTCCGGCTCAATAAATGTGCGCCCGACATAGTGATTTCGAGTCAACCCGATTTCAAATGGCGTTCCTGAACCCTCCGCGTAGCCTAAGGCTGCCGGGACACCGGAATCAGGAACAGGAATAACGATGTCGGCGGGAACGCTGGCTTCTTTCGCCAATTGCCGACCAAGCGCCTTGCGAACTGGGTATACCGCCGACGTTCCAAATATTTTCGAATCAGGTCTGGCAAAGTACACATATTCAAACACGCATTTGGCTGGTTGTTCGGGCATCACAAAGGGCTGGTGCGAGGTCAATCCCTTATCATTGATCACGACCAACTCACCAGGCACCACCTCTCGTATGAATTCGGCCCCAATCAAATCAAAGGCGCACGTTTCAGAGGCCACTACCCACGCATCCTTGAAACGTCCCAGGCAGAGTGGACGGAACCCCCATGGATCCCGAACGGCTATTAACTCTTGATCCGTTAAGATCACCAATGAAAACGCGCCACGGACCAGACTTAACGCTTCCACCAAGCGATTCAGAAAGGTGTCGCCCTTGGAATGTGCGATGAGGTGGACAATCACTTCGGTGTCGGAATCAGACTGAAAGATCGCTCCATATGCTTCTAATTCACTTCGGAGCATTGAGGCATTCGTCAAATTCCCATTGTGCGCGACGGCAAGATTGCCAAACGCAAAGTTGACGGTCAGCGGCTGAACATTCCGAAGATTACTATTTCCAGCAGTGGAATAACGATTATGGCCAATGGCCTTCGTTCCCTTGAGACGCTTGATTTCTCGTTTGGTAAAGGTATCTGCGACGAGCCCCATGCCTTTTTCGACATAAAAATTTTCCCCATCCGAGGAAACAATCCCGGAACTTTCTTGCCCGCGATGTTGAAGAGCATACAGACCGAGGTAGGTCAGGTTTGAGGCTTCGCGATGTCCATAGATCCCAAAGACCGCGCATTGGTCCCGAAATTTGTCGGGAGTAATAAGATGCAGTGGAGCAGGCCGATCAGAAATTCTTGTATCTTTACGCAATCGCTTTTTCATAAATAAGTGATTGATGCCTTTTCTACCGAAAAAAGAAATGTTGAAGGTTTAGGGTCCTCATGTGATTTCGCCTTCCCTTGACCCAGCCGTATGTATTGTCTCGCGTTCGTGTCTCGTTCGACAAGTCAACCCTTGGCCGAGGGAAGGGCTCTTATAATCGGATTCGATCATTCCTGCAGTTTCTGTTCTAAACTCTGACTCCATTGTTCATGTAGTGTCCCAATTGGGACCTGAATATGGCAGCCAGGTTCATTTCCATCGCCTTGCACATCCAGGATATACTCAGATCCTCCTACTTCACCGATATCGGCAGCCACCACCTCAAATTCTTGAGCTACCTCAAAAATCCGGTCCACATGTTCCGAAGAAACAGAAAGAACAATACGCGAAGGTGTTTCTCCAAAAAGAAGTGCATCCAAACGCAGTCCATCCCGTTGCAATTGTATGCGGGCACCCAATGCCTGCCCTTGCTCGAGCGTGGGAGAAAAACAACATTCGGCCAAAGTGACTGCCAGTCCCCCATCAGAGCAGTCATGGGCTGACCGAATCAATCCTTCGCCAATCAGCTTGAGCATACAATCGTGAACGGCTTTTTCAGTCTCCAGGTTCAACCAAGGCGGAGAACCCTGTTCACGCGTATGAACTATTTTGAGATACTCGGTTCCCCCAAGATCTTCCTTCGTCTCCCCTAACACGAGAATCCGATCACCGGATTGTTTAAACCATTGAGTCGTAATTTGATCAAGGGATTCAATGAGTCCGACCATACCAATGATGGGTGTAGGATAGATCGATAACCCATTCGTCTCGTTGTAGAAGCTGACATTACCACTCACGACCGGAACGTTAAAGGCCCGGCAGGCATCTGCCAACCCTTCAACCGCCACGATGAACTGCCACATGATATCGGGACGTTCCGGATTCCCAAAGTTTAAACAATCCGTCACGCCAATAGGAATCGCACCGGAACACACTAGGTTCCGAGCGGCTTCTGCCACCGCTAATGTGCCCCCCACGTACGGATTCAACAAGCAATACCGACTATTGCCATCCGTCGTCATAGCCAAGGCTTTGTTCGTCCCTTGAATACGGATAACTGCCGCATCCGACCCAGGCCGCACGACAGTATTAATCCCAACCATGTGGTCATATTGTCGATAGACCCAAGCCTTACTCGCAATCGTCGGCGATTCCAATAAAGACAACAGCACCTCAGTGGGATTCTTGACATCTTGCAGATTCTCAATGACCAAGCCTTGCAACATATCTTGATAGTCTGGCGGCTTGGCTGGTCGCTCGTAGCGTGGACTATCTTCGGCCAAGGCTTTCGCCGGAATTTCCGCAACGACTTGGCCGTGGTCCTTGATTCGGACGAGCCCATCATCCGTCACACTACCGACAACAGCAGCATCAATGCCCCATTTTTGACAGATGGCCAGCACCTCATCTTCTTTCCCGGCTTTAGCCACAAGCAGCATACGCTCTTGCGACTCTGACAACATGATCTCATACGGCGTCATGTTGGACTCCCGACGAGGCACGTCGGCCAGCTCAAGTTCAATTCCGGTCCCTGCGCGGGACGCCATTTCACATGAGGAACTGGTTAGACCTGCTGCTCCCATATCTTGAATGCCAGCCAAGACGTCCTGCTCGACAAATTCCAAGCAGGCTTCGAGTAGAAGCTTTTCTAAAAACGGATCACCTACTTGGACATTCGGCCGTTTTTGCTCGGAGGCATCATCGAAACTATCAGAGGCCATGGTCGCGCCGTGAATGCCATCACGTCCAGTTTTGGCTCCGATATAGAGCACGGGGTTGCCTACACCCTTCGCCGCCCCAAGCAGCAGTTGATCCTTTTTGACGATACCCAAGCAAAAGACATTTACCAGGGGATTTTTCCCATAAATATCGTTAAACGTAATTTCACCCCCGACCGTTGGTACACCAATACAGTTGCCATACCAGGAGATACCGGACACGACCCCTTTTACGAGATGTTTGTTTTGGGGCAAATCCAATTCCCCAAACCTAAGGGAATCGAGTAACGCGATAGGACGCGCGCCCATCGTAAAAATATCTCGTAGAATCCCACCTACCCCCGTTGCAGCCCCTTGGAAAGGTTCAATAAACGATGGGTGATTATGGGATTCCATTTTGAACACTGCCGCCAGTCCATCCCCAATATCCACCGCACCCGCATTTTCTCCAGGCCCTTGGACCACGCGTTCACCTTCTGTGGGAAAGCGTTTTAAATGGACGCGAGAACTTTTATACGAGCAATGCTCACTCCACATCACCGAAAACACTCCGAGTTCGGTGATATTTGGTTCACGTCCTAAGTGTTTCAGGATTTGTTGATATTCGTCCTCCGTCAGGCCATGCTGTTGAATGACCTCCGGGG
>JAYWMS010000072.1:0-2153 GCA_035873215.1 Nitrospirota bacterium
GCTCTTCCGATCTGGCTAAGGATTGCGCGCCCGTGTTGCCCGACTGCCCAGCCACGACCGGCAGCAATACCGCCAAGGCGGTGAATTGGGAAATGGTATTCTCAAAGAGACCCACCACAAACGCCGCTAAAAAAGCCGTTAACAGATTGACTTGCAACCACGGAAGGCGCTTACATACCGCAAACCATGGCGGAGACAAGGCTCTCTCATCTGCACTAGCCCCGACCATTGTTTGCATATCGGCGGTCGCATCCTCTTGACTCGCCTTCACCATGGCCCGGTTGCGGATGACCCCTAACAAATGTCCATCCAGGTCTACGACTGGAATTCTCAACACTTTCCCTTGATTGAATAGTTCGAGGATTTGCTCTCGCAGTTCCAAGGGGTGAATGGCCAATAGGTCTCGATCCATGATGGACAAGAGGCGCTCATCGAGGGGCGTAATCAATAATTCTCGAAGTGGAACCTTGCCGACCAATACTTGCTCACGGTCGATCACATAGATCTCATGCACTTCATTGGTAGCACTCGTCCGAATCTGTTCAATGGCCTGTCCAACCGACCAATCTCCTGGCAATGCTATCACGCGAGGATCCATCAAATGACCAGCCGTTTCCTCTGGGAAGTCCATATACAACAACAATTCTTTTACGGCTGATGAGGGAATGCGCTGCTGGAACCGTTCACGCTCTTCTGGAGACATGCGAGTCATAAATGACGCTAATACTGGGGGAGAAAATTCTGGGATCGCGGAGTGCAACACGCCATCAGGCAGGGCCCGGAGGAGTTCGACTGCCAACGCCGGGGTCATACCCGATATGAGATTGGCAACATTTCGAGACGTTGTTTGCGACATCAGACGAAGAATTTCCATGAAAGAAAACGATTCGAGAATACTAGCCGCCTCTTCTGGGTGGTAGGATAAAAACGATTCATAGAATGATTGATGCGCTTTCATGGATGCTCTTTCCCATCACTGTTTTGGGCTTGCACCGACTCGGCATTGGACTCTTTCACGCCTGATAACTGAGTCATTAGGCGAATCCCTGCCAGCGAATACGCCTCCCACAGTTGAATCAATCCAGTTGGTAATGACCCAGGCACCCGTTGGGTCGTTGATTCTTCAATCACCTGTTGTAAGGTCCTGTAGCGCAACATCCCAAGAAAAACATAATCTCGATCTATCACGGGCAACGTCGGAAATTGTTGCCAATGAGGATGTCCGATTATTTCTTCATTCGTGAGATCCGCCGGAATAGCCACTACATGAGTATTCATGACCGTCGCTAAACAATCTTGTGGGTCGGCCATAAATAGTGCCTTCATTGTCACGACCCCTTCCAACTTCGCATCGCGTCCCACCACATAGACATAATACCCGGCTTGATGGGGATTGCGTCTCAACAACCCAATGCCCTCTCCCACCATGATATCCGGGGGCAAGGTTACGACACGCGGATCGGCTAAACTTCCTGCCGTTTGCTTGGGCTGAAGCAACGCCCGCCGAAATCTGATGCCATGGAAATGGCCTAACCTATCGACAACATGCTGCTGAAGCTCTGAGGTAAGTTGTCGGAAGACCACATCAGCCATTGATGCAGGCAATTCGCTGATCACCTCCGCGACTTTGTCCGGAATTAGTTTTTGGACAATTTGCGAGGCAATCCCCGGTTGGCAACATCCCAGCACGACAGCCATGTCAACTGTGGGTATCGGGGCCAGGATTTCCGCTGAATCCTCTGGCTCATACGTTTCCAACTGCCGTGCCGCTTCGACCGGATACAACCGGGCAAAACCGTGATTGAGCTGATCTTCTGGACGCATGATGACTAGTCAGATGGTTGAATGACCGTCGTGACCTCGGAGAACTGTGATGCCGGAATAATCGCTCGGCCATCTTTTGTCTGAACGACGACAGCCACTGGAGTGATGGAAAGGACTTCTCCCATTATATTTCCTACTCGCACCTTTTGTCCCACCTTCAAGACAGGTTGCAGGTAGTGCACCGCGATCAAATTTCCAATCGCTGATTTTGCTCCCAACCCAAATGACAATGCAGAGCCGGCAATGATACCTGCCACCAATAACATTATGGTATTGTTCAAAAGGGTGGTATCAATCCCCAATTCATTGACCGCCGTCACCACCACCAG
>JAYWMS010000074.1:0-6169 GCA_035873215.1 Nitrospirota bacterium
TCCGACCCATTGAACCATGAGTTGAATAAAGTCTCGTTCCGCATCCGTGAATTCATCCTTACGAGATTCCTGACTGGCAAAGGCTAATGTGCCGTATTGTTGCCGATCTACGATGATAGGAGCACCTATATAGGCTTCCAACCCTAAAGTTGTATATCCAGGATGGTTCTTCCATTCAGTCAGACTAGCCTGCGCAAAACTAAGAGGCTGTACGGATTTCAAAGTTTCGCCACAAAATATTTGGTCTTTGGGAAACTCTACCCCCACCGAAACTTCGTTAAGAGGTGTGCGAACAAATTCAACCCGTAGGCGGTCGTTTTCAAGCTGTGTCAACACCCCAAATGGAAGGTTAAAGCGACGACACCCCATTTCTAAAAGAGCGGCCATTCGCTCCTCCCAAGGTTCATCATAACGAGAGGCGATTTCATAAAGTTCCCGAATCCCTTGTTCGCTAGATTTTTGAGCTACTTCAAGTTGTTTTCTTTCCGTAATATCGCGGCATGTACAAAGGAGTCCCTTCTGTTCCCTCTTCTCATTCTTAAGCAGAGTGAGAAACACTTCTACATCAAAAATCTCCCCATTTTTCTTTTTTCCTTCTAATTCTCCTTGCCACCATCCTTGAGATTGTAACACTGGGAAACTGGTATCATAAAAATTAGTACAATGATCATCGCTATATAAACCATGCCATGATTGTCCGATCAATTCCTCAGTCGTGTATCCATATAATCCGGCATGAGTCGGATTAATATAGGTAAACCGACCCATTTCATTGAGCATTGCGTATCCTTCCCTTCCATAGATCTAAGGCATATTGAAGAGTCAGATTCTTTTCTTCTAGGAATTTACGATGGGAAATATCCTTGTCTACGCCAACCATTCGAAGAGGCGATCCCTCACGATCCCATTCAATGACTCGGCCACGATTAACGTCCCAGCGCCAACCCCCTGATGCCATTCGCAACCGATTTTCACATTCATAGATCTCTGTTTTCCCTTCAAAGTGTTCTGATAACCTGGCATTGACCTTGGGCAAATCGTCTGGATGGACAAGATTTTCCCAAAATTTGATATTAGGCGGTACCTCCCGGGGTTTGTAGCCTAGAGACTCAATCCAATTTTGGCTGTAATACACTTGACCCGTTTGGACATTCCAATCCCAAACACCGGATCCCGATGCGTCTAGGGCTAAGGAAACCCGTTCTTCAATTTCACGTCCGGCAACCTCAGTTTTTCGTCGATTGCACTCGTTCCGATGGGCCTGAAGCACTGTGCCACAAAAGGTGAGTAAGGGTTTAAGAAACTCTACCATTTGCTCGTCATAGCCACCTGGTCGGTTTGCAATTCCCACCATCCCAACCATTTTGCTCCCATGAAAAAATGGGACCCCTAAAAACGCATGTAGTGGAGGGTGCTCCTTGGGCAGGGGCCCGCAACGAGGGTTGCTACCCGGACCATTGGCTATCACATGTTGACCGGATACAATAACCTTCTCGAATAAAGCATCGAGGTGTGATAATTCCAGGTTAGGAGCAAGTTGGTCGTACAGATTCCGAGTTTCCTCGTTCCACGCAACATTGGAAATGGCAAGAGTTTTGAAAGGAGGGGTGCCTTGCTCATTTGTCAAAACTTCTCCAATAAAGCCATACTGACTATGGGTGAGTTCCAAGAGATTTTCCAGAACATGATCAAAGCTCGAGTGACAACTTGCGTCATTGACAAATTTAAACTGCGCTTCGACGATTATCTGCAGGAGAATTTCGACGTGTTTTAAGTACGGATTGTTTCCCAACTTTGTGTCTCGTCCAACTCAGGAAGGTTTTAACCCATAACCCATCCAGGAAAATTTTTTATCAACTGATTGTTCCTTTACACTTATTCCTCAAAAAAGAGCAGGGTTATTACAATTTGTTTACTCATCATGTAGCCTTAAGCAATCGAAGAGGTACAATAAAAGATAACGGCATCCAGGTCTTGTGTAAACGATAAGACACATCAAAGAATTGAATCGTTTCATGCTTTTAAAAGAACCAAAGAATTCTCAAATTGAAATGGGATTAAGAACACAATGAGTGACCGAAAACCGCAGCCTATACCGAAAAACTCTTCACCCTCCTCGAATTCTAAAACCGAAATCAATCCTTTGGTCCTTCTTGACGAGTGCTTAGCGACATTGCCAGAAACCTCTCCTCAACATGCATTGCTGTATAAAATTCGGCATCAGTTACTCCAAGAAGGAATCTCCCACGAACAGCGAGAAGTGGAAATCAAGAAACTCCAAGGCGTGGTTGAGAAACTTACTGCGCCGGCGAATCGAATCGGCACTCTGATTGATTTGCCCGGTGAGGGCATGGCACGCATTGCCGTTGGCGGAAACGAGTTCTATGCGAACATTGATCCGCGTCTGAATCAGGATGACTTGGAGCTTGGCAGCCAAATCCTGGTCAATGAAGCCTACGTGCTAATTGAGACGATCGGCCTTGATCGAAACGGCCCTATTGTCAAGATCAAGGAATTGCTTCCTGATGGCAGAATTCGCTTGGAAGGCGAAGCCGGCCGGCCCGGCCAAATGTTGGATCGTGGGTCCACACTCCACGATAGCAGCCTCAAGCCTGGCGATGAAGTCCGATTAGATCCTACACAGCGTCTGGCGATCGAACGTTTGGACCCCTCCAAATCATCCAAGCATCTACTCGAGGAGACTCCCACGGTCACCTGGGATCAAATTGGGGGCCAACAGCCAGCAATTGAAGCGATCCGACGCGCCATTGAATATCCCCTGCTCCATGCTAACACCTTCCAGGCATACCAATTCAGCCAACCCAAAGGTTTTCTATTATATGGACCACCAGGTTGTGGGAAAACTCTCATTGGACAGGCCACGGCAGCCAGCTTGGCTAAAGTGGTGGCTCAGGAAAGGGCAACGACTCAGGACACACAGAAAAGCTCATCCAATCCCCCGATAACGGGAGGAACCTTTCTCCATGTCAAAGGCCCGGAAGTATTAAATATGTGGGTGGGCGAATCCGAGCGCATCATTCGTGATTTGTTTACGCAAGCTCGAGAACAACGCAAAGAAGGGTTACTCCCCTTTCTGTTCATCGATGAAGCAGAGTCCATCCTAGGCACACGACGTGCGCTGAGGTCATACAATATTTCAAACACATTGGTGCCCATGTTTTGCGCAGAGCTGGATGGGATAGACTCACTCCAAGATGTGGTGGTCATTCTTGCCTCAAACCGTCCGGACCTGATCGACCCCGCCGTGCTTCGTCCCGGGCGGATTGATCGTAAGATCAAAGTGGCGCGACCGGGTCGCGAAGAAGCCATTGAGATCATGAGTGTCTACTTTTCACCCACACTGCCGCTCAATCAGGAATTATTACAAGAACACGAGGGCAATCAACGTACCGCCTACGACTTCATCGTTCAGGAGGGCATCAATACCATTTTCTCACGGACCGAGGACAACCGAGTACTCTCCATTCGCCTACGTAACGGAAAGCATGAAACGTTGTACAGGCGTGATCTGATCAGTGGGGCAATTTTAGCTTCCATTATCCGACGATCCAAAGAAAGAGCCATCGAACGAACCATACAAGAAGGCGAACCAGGGCTGACGTTGGATGACTTGCTGACATCTATCACGGATGAATTCCGGGAGGGTGAGATTCTTCCTCCCGATGACTCGGCTGAAGAATGGCTGAAACTGCTTGACCATCACCCAGACCAAGTCGTAGGAATATCCTCTTTTAGAAAAGGGCGGGGTTCGGAAGAACGCGTCGTGCGCAATATCATTTAGTGATAAAGATCTTCAGTACAGAAACATTAATTTAGTTGTACGATGAACACCTGCAATCTCTCTTTTGTGTGACACTCTTATGAGATTATTTGGCATTGAGACCGAATACGGTATCAACCGAGAGGACCTCGCCGAGTTCGACCCGGTAGTCGAGTCCATGGAACTGGTCCGCTCGTATGTCACAGGAAAATTTGAACGAGCCTGGGATTACAGTGGGGAAGATCCGCATGAGGATCAACGCGGTTTTCGTGTATCAGGTCTGCAACAAGATGTGGAAGAGGAACAATTCGCGAAATTGGATGCCCATCGTCCCTTCTCCTTTTATGAAATGAAGAGTGATTTAGTGCTGACCAATGGAGCACGATTCTATAACGATCATACGCACCCCGAATACTCAACCCCGGAATGTCGAACCCTTCGCGATCTCGTCGCTCATGATCGAGCGGGTGAGCGCATCATCCAACAGGCTGCGAATATTCGCAATCGTACGTTGGGCAATCCAGTTGTCCAATTATACAAAAACAATACCGATTTCCATGGGCATAGTTACGGATGTCATGACAACTATTTGATCCCTCGTGGGATTCCATTCGACCGATTGGCGCAAGGACTCCTCCCCTTTTTGATTAGCCGGCAACTCTTTGCGGGAGCCGGAAAAGTCGGAGTCGAAGCACAAGAAACTATGTCTCAAACGAGTTGTTATCAGATATCCCAGCGCGCGGATTTTATGGAGACCACGTTGAGTGTGGACACGATGCATAATCGGCCCATATTGAACACTCGCGACGAACCGCATGCGGACCGCGCGAAATATCGACGCCTCCACCTCATCGTCGGGGATGCCAATATGTGCGAGTATGCCACCGCACTAAAAATCGGTACCACCAGACTGGTTCTTGATCTCATCGAGCGAGATGTCGCGCCGACACTCGAACTAGCTGATCCTGTTGAAGCCATCAAAATTCTGTCTCGGGATCCGGACCTACAAACACGTGTGCCGCTCCAATCCGGAAAGGAGTTGACGGGAGTAGATATTCAAAAAACTTTCTTGGAAGCTGCCCAAAAACATCTGGCAGGCACTGACACGGAAACCGATTGGGTACTCGCACAGTGGACCGACACACTCCAACTCCTGGCCAATGATCCTTCTGCACTCTTTGGCCGAGTGGACTGGATCACAAAGCAGTGGCTTCTCGAAACCTTCATGGAAGAAGAGCACGTAACCTGGTCTGATCCTTGGCTTGCCAGTCTTGACTTGGAATACCATAATGTAAATCCTGAGCGAGGGTTATTCTACGGGCTGGAAGTTGAAGGGAAGGTCACCCGCATCTGCACGGATGAAGAGATTGAACAGGCAAGACGTGACGGCCCTCAAGATACGCGCGCGGGCATTCGCGGGTTGTGCATTCAAAAATTTCATTCTGAGATTCAATCCGTTCAGTGGGAACAATTACATATTAATGGGGTGAAACCAGCGCGCATTTTGGATATGAATGATCTTTTTGAAGCCGATCAAATTGATTCCTTGCGGGAACGTATAGAAAAAGCAGCATCATTGTCGGAACTTACACTGCCTTCATCAGATTAAGGGCCAGTTTAGGCTTAAAGGAGTTGGATGTATGTACAGAGCCATTCTCGATACCAGAGTCCCCTCGCTTCCCACACAGTTCGAACGACGAGAGCGTCCCCTCGATCCTGGTCCCAGATCGCCCAAGCCGTCTGATGAAGGTGGACCGACTCGACCGGAGAGCGGCTCACCCAGCAAAGACAGCATCATGAAGCGAATGAAAAAAGTTGATCCCAAACAAGCCGAACGATACCGACAACGAACAGGGGAATAGTGACCATGGGGAGCCAAGGAGATTTCTTTCAACTGTTACAGGAACATGGATACCGCTTCAGCTATGGGCCGGTGGGAACTGAAGGTTTACCGGGCTCTGCGCCTCCCCTCATCCACAGCACAACGGTATTAGCACTAAAATACCGCGATGGTGTGCTGGTTGCTGGGGATCGGAGAGCCACCGCTGGAAACATGGTCATGTACGATCGCACGGACAAAGTCTTAGAAATTGATCGGCATTGTGTCATGGCCATTGCGGGAGTACCAGCCACCGCGTTTGAGATGGCCAGAGTGCTGGAACATTCCTTTAAGTACTTTCGCCGAAGTCAGCTGCAAGATCTCAGCTTTGAAGGAAAGCTTCGAGCGTTATCCAAATTGCTCAAAGAGAATGTCCCTGCAGCACTCGCGGGAACTGGAGCCGTGGTTCCAGTTTTTGCTGGATACGATCAACAACAAGGATGTGGAAAGATTTTTTTCTATGACATACTGGGTGCGGAGTTTGAAGGAGTAGAGCATGCTATTTCCGG
>JAYWMS010000114.1:0-6083 GCA_035873215.1 Nitrospirota bacterium
GATGGGAATGGTCAAAAAATTCGTTCAGCAAGGCCGCAGCCTTTTGGCGCGCGGAGCGAACTCCCAGTACGTGAGCACGGCAAAATGGCGAGAACGCCGCTGACGGCTTTTTTCAACATTCCCCGAAAGAATAAAGGAGTCTACCTATGAGTTGGTTCACTGACCCGCAGGCCTGGATAGCGCTTGGCACATTGACTGCACTTGAAATCGTGCTGGGAATCGACAATATCATCTTCATTTCAATCCTGGCCTCCAAACTTCCCAAAGCCGAACAGCCTCGTGCCCGCTATTGGGGACTCGCCGTCGCGATGGTCACGCGCTTGTTGCTGCTCTTTTCCTTATCCTGGCTCATGGGACTCACCGCTCCAATCTTCACCCTGTTGGCACAAGAGATTTCCGGTCGCGATTTGATTCTTCTCATCGGAGGCCTGTTTCTCCTCGTCAAAAGCACGCTCGAAATTCACGATAAACTCGAGGGGGAAGAAAAACAGGGGAACCCACATGCAGCAGCCACCTTCGGCGCGATCATCCTCCAAATTGCCTTGCTGGATATCGTATTTTCCTTGGATTCCGTGATCACCGCCGTCGGCATGGTAGATCAGATCAGCGTGATGGCTATAGCCATCGTGATTGCCGTCATGGTGATGATGGCAGCATCCACACCGATCAGCGAGTTTATCGATCAGCATCCAACGATTAAGGTGTTGGCTCTAAGTTTCTTACTTCTCGTGGGTGTCATGCTCATCGGGGAAGGTCTCGATTTTCACATACCGAAGGGGTACATCTACTTCGCCATGGCCTTCTCGGTCTTTGTGGAGATGCTCAATTCCAAGATTCGCCGTCGACATACCCCACCTGTCAAATTGCGCCAGCGATATGGGGAATGTTGAAAAAAGCCGCCAGCGGCGTTCTCACCATTTTGCCGTGCTCACGTACTGGGAGTACGCTCCGCGCGCCAAAAGGCTGCGGCCTTGCTGAACGAACTTTTTTGACCATTCCCATCAGCTGCTGCTATCGATTTCGTCTAGGGCACGTATGGGGCATGTGAGAGAGATATTCAACTGGCCCTTTTGGGAAATCGGGGCTCCCATTGTTTAGTACTGTTTCGGTGGTGAGGTCAATACAGGATGTCTTTGATCTTGGCAGGCATACGCCTTCTGGTCTTGGGATTATTACACGATTCATGCTACATAATAGACTCCTGTTGTTTCTATATATAATGAGTTGGACCCTGTGTTTATCATCGATGTCCTCGCGTAAGCTCACAAATTGAAATACTGTGAATGAGGAGATGACTCTCAATGTGTAACGGTCTTCGAACAACAGGTCTGCGCGTATTCGTGATTACCTTTTTCTTGGTATCTGTCGTTGGGTGTCAAACCATGTATTACAACACGATGGAGAAGTTGGGGTATCACAAACGAGATTTGCTTGTCTCTGATGTGGAAAAGGCCAGAGACGCCCAACAGGAAGCCAAGGAACAGTTCAAGTCGGCATTAGAACGGTTTTCTTCCGTGCTCAATTTTAAGGGCGGGGAATTGCAAGACAAATATAATACACTCAACAGTGAATATGAGCGAAGCGAGCGGAAGGCTAAGGCCGTGCGGGACAGAATCGCCTCGGTTGAGGATGTGTCGGATGCTCTTTTCGAAGAGTGGGATATGGAGCTAAGGCAGTATTCCAATGCCACGTTGCGTCGAACGAGTGAACAGAAGCTCAAACAAACCCGACAGCAGTATGGCCAGTTAATCAAAGCCATGAAGCGGGCTGAAGCGAAGATGACTCCCGTCATGGCGGCGTTTAAAGACCAGGTGTTATTCCTGAAACATAATTTGAACGCGCAAGCGATTGCGTCTCTCAAGAGCGAGTTGGCATCGGTTGAACACAACATTTCTGCGCTCATTAAGGAAATGGAAGCCTCGATAAAAGAAGCCGATTCGTTCCTATCTGCGATGGGTTCGGTCCGCGGATAGCATGAAGCACGTGCGTTTTTGATCGGTCGCCAGCTTCTCCTGATCCTTAGGTTTCGTTAGATTGAAACAGAATTGTGCGTGGCTGAGACGTAGGCGATGTGTCCGTTGTCCGGTTTTATTTGAAGTTCTACGTCGATTAGGATGTATTGCCAGTTGACTTGTATGGATACCTGCTGTACTCTTGTATTTGTCTTCATTGAATCGGTCCGACAATAGGAGACGTGAGCAAACCTCGGGCCCCGCGATCGTATCGCGACCAGATCCTGCTCGGAGCGGACTCCCACCTGATTCTGCCTCGCTAGGTTTTCTGACCACGTGCACATACGATCCCTCTAGTAGAATGCTGATGTAGTCAGCTGGTCATGGATTTGTGACTGATGACCTAGTGCGTGCAAATGAGTGCGTACAGGTTTCTTCTGTCATGATCTTGAATCCCAGGCTTTGACACAACACCATCCTGCAAGTGGAATATTTTCTCTATAGAAGGGTTTATTTCTATGTCTAGTTCTGTTCCTGTGTCTTTTGAGTCGCTTGGTCTCTCCCCAGCTTTGTTGCAGGGGTTGGCCAATGCTAAGTTTTCTGAACCCACTCCCATTCAAGCTAAAGCCATTCCAGCGGCTCTCGAAGGTCGCGATGTTCTGGGTTGTGCCCAAACCGGAACGGGTAAAACCGCTGCGTTTGCGATTCCCATAATTGAACGCCTGGCCGATGGCCCTAAAGGCCGACCTCGGGCGCTCATTTTGGCGCCGACGCGTGAACTCGCGTTTCAAATCCAAGAAGCGGTAGATAAGCTGGGGCGGTCACGCCGAATTTTTTCAACCACGATTGTAGGTGGTAGTGATATGCAAGCCCAAGTGCGGGGGCTCCGCCAGCGTCCTGATGTCATTGTCGCAACTCCTGGACGGTTACTCGATCATATGTGGCAAGGGACGATTCAACTGACCCACCTTCAAATTGTAGTATTGGATGAAGCTGACCGGATGTTGGATATGGGTTTTGCTCCACAGTTGAATCAAATTATTGATGCCTTGCCGGAGGATCGGCAGACGCTGTTATTCTCCGCCACGTTGCCGTCGAACCTGGGCGACTTGGCGCGCATGTCCTTAAAGGACCCTGTACGTGTGATGGTGGCGAAGTCAGCCACGCCCGCCGAAGGGGTGACGCAATTGCTTCACCACACAACGCAAGCCGATAAGACACCTTTACTGTTATCGCTCCTGAAAGAAAAGACGCAATCAGTGTTGGTGTTCACGCGGACAAAACATCGTGCGGATCGATTGGGAGAAACCTTGGGCAAGGTGGGACATCGGGTGGCGGTGCTGCATGGTGATCGAAGACTGTCTCAACGACGCAGTGCCTTGGAAGGATTCCGGCGAGGTCGGTTTCAGATCCTAGTGGCGACGGATATTGCGGCTCGTGGCTTGGATGTAGCCAACATCGAACATGTCATTAATTATGACCTGCCCAATACCCCTGAAGATTATGTGCATCGCATCGGTCGGACAGCCCGGATGAAGGCCGTCGGATCGGCCACGAGTTTTGTGACGGCTGAAGATTTCGGCAATATTCGGGCGATTGAGCGCATGTTGGGACAGGCGGTGCCGCGTGCGGCTGGGAGTCCTGAACCGGCTTTCGTGAAACCACGTCCCCCATTTTCCCGACCACGTCCAGCTTCAGGGTATAGAGGGGAGCGTCAAGACCGCCCACGATCGGCTGGTAACTATGACTTTGATCGCTCGGAAAGGTCATCGCGACCGGGACCGGCACCTCGACGACGGGGAACACAGCCAACTCACCCCTCCCGCTAACCTCATAGATAGACAAGCACCTCTCCCAGGGGGAGAGGTGCTTGCTGGTGTTCCTCGAACATTTCTTTCCACAAACACTTCACACTCATTTTTGTGCTTGGGAAAAGAGCACAGATTCTGTTTGGTTCTTTGCGAAGAGAAGGGCCGTGTGCCTGTCTTCTCACAGATTGCTGCCTAATCGGGATGGGCGGAATTAGGAATGAAGCACTGATTCATACATTGAATTTGAAGTGACAGACATCGCCGTCCTTAACCGTATACTCTTTCCCTTCAGAGCGGATCAGACCCTTGTCGCGTAATGTTGCCTCGGATACGAATGTGTCGATGTCAGTGTAGTCGTAGACATCGGCCTTGATGAAGCCCTTTTCAAAGTCGGTGTGGATGACACCGGCGGCTTGAGGGGCCTTGGCTCCGACAGGAATTGTCCAGGCTCGCACCTCTTGCTCGCCCCCCGTAAAGAATGAACAAAGGCCAAGGGTTTTGTACGCGGCCACGATGACCTTCTCCAATCCACTTTGCTCCATGCCCAGATCGTTCATAAACATGTCACGGTCTTCGCCGGAGAGCTGCATAATTTCACTTTCGAGTTTCCCGCTGATAATGACCGACTCGGAACCTCGGGCTTTTGCAAAGGCCTGAAACTCGTGAATGACAGCCGTGTCCGGGTTCTCGTCGGTGTTGCCGACATACAGTATGGGTAACGCTGACAGTAGGGAGAAATCCTTCAACACCTTTGGGTCAAGGTCAAGTGCACGCACGGGGGTGCCAGCTTCAAGAGCGTTTTTTAACGTTTCGAGTATCGCAAGTGCTTCTTTTGCGGTTTTGTCTCCGGACTTGGCTTTCCCGGAGACCTTGTCGAACTGTTTGGTGAGGCTATCCAAGTCGGCGAGCAACAACTCCGTTTCAATGACTTCAATGTCACGTTTCGGGTCCACGCTTCCCATCGTATGAACCACTTCGGAATCCTGAAAGAGGCGGACCATGTGCAAGATGGCGTCGACTTCCCGGATGTTGGCCAAGAATTTATTTCCGAGACCTTCCCCTTGCGATGCCCCTTTGACTAGCCCGGCAATATCGACGAAACGGCAGGCAGCGGGAATCGTTTTTTTGGGTTTAAATAGTTCAGTCAGACGCGTCAAACGCGAATCAGGAACACCGACGACGCCGATGTTCGGTTCAATGGTGGTAAAGGGATAATTTGATGCGGTTGCGCTTCCAGAGGTTAGCGCGTTAAAGATTGTGGATTTTCCGACGTTGGGAAGCCCGACGATGCCAATTTCCATGGGGGGCGCATAGTAGCAAATCTGGTCCGGCACAGGCTAGTCTATAGCTAGCCTGATTGTTTTTCGAGGTCAGTGGCGGTGGTTCAATGTTCTTCATCGCTAAGCGTCGTGCTCTCATATTCATCGCCGGAGACACGCTGTGCGTTTGGATGCTGGTAGAGCACGCGGTGCAGCGTAAACGTGATCATGGAGTATTGACCTTCAGGTTCATTCACCAGAAATGGCTCACTCTTGGTGTAGACGTGTTCCTTGGGACTGAATCCGTACCTCATCAGGAGGTAATATTCTCCTTGTTTGACGCGCACGGTGCGTTTCTGGTCAAGGGGTACCTTGATGAACACCTTGCTGGGTCCTATGACTTTAATCTCGGAAACCTGTCCAGACTGGTTGTCAATTGTAATGGTGTTCAGTGGTCTTCTTGCTAAGCTTGGTGTGCTAAGCAAGACAAGTTGGGCGACCAGTATCATTTCAGAAACTGCTAAGCAGATGGCCTGGTGTTTTGTTAAGGCAATCCCTTCCATGCAGTGCCTATCCTATGTTTTCATCTGGTTAATTCGATGGGATGGTGTCTACTTAGAAGGCGCCAGTGCAAGGTCTTGATTTACTTCAGTTTGATCTTTCCATTGTTGGGCTAAGGTGTTGAGTTGCTCGAGGACGTCGGTCAATTCTTTGCCTTCATCGGTTAATCCATAGGTCACCTTCGGCGGAACTGTCGGTTCTTGATGGCGATAGATAATTTCGGCTCGCTCCAGGCTTCGCACACGTTCTGTCAACATTTTCGCTGAAATTCCAACCAGTTGTCGCCTTAGTTCTCCAAAACGTGTCGGTCCGTTTTGATGGAGTCGGCAGAGGATATAGATGGTCCATGGTCCCGAGAGAACACGGAGTAGTGCATCGAGTGGGCAGCCTACAGGACTGGAAGGTAAATTCATGGTTACTTTTTAGTTCCTACTTTACTTTTGTAATTAGTTACATATATTAACTATATGAAATAATTAGACGCAAGGTGATTGATTGGT
>JAYWMS010000062.1:0-2204 GCA_035873215.1 Nitrospirota bacterium
TGGGAGTCGATTTACCCGATCAAGTTCGGCAAACCGGTCTGCCGGTTTGGATCAACAATATCCAGGACCAGGCTTTCTCTTTCGGATCCCATGGTACCGTTCAAACAAAAATACATGTTGCTGTTGCGTTTCCCGTCAAGATGGGAGACCACATTCAGGGTGTGTTGGCATTCTTTCACCGAGATCAGCGGGGGCGTGATGACGAACTTCTTCATCTGTTTTCTGCGATCGGCAGTCAAATTGGGCAATTTCTGGAACGCAAGCAGGCGGAAGAGGCGCTCAAGGAGAGTCAAGGACAACTCAAGCAAGCTCAACATATGGCCCAGTTGGGCTATTGGAATCTTGACCTGACCACCAACGCCTTCCGTGTTTCTGAAGAGATGTCCCGGCTATTGGGAACGACCGTCGAGCAGTTCTCCGGCACCTATGACGAATTTCTTTCCCGCATTCACCCAAACGACCAGACGGAACGTGCCCAAATCATCCAAGATGCCCTGACATCCCGCTCCTCCTTCAGCTTTGAATATCGCCTTGTGGGACAGGATTCGGAAGAACGCATGGTGTCGGAATTGGGCGAGTTCGTGATGGATGAATTCGGCAGACCGATGCAAATTACAGGCGTCATACAGGATGTCACTGATCGCAAATCTAAGGAGAATCAAATTCATACGCTGTCCCATTACGACACCCTGACTAACCTTCCCAACCGTGTTATGTTTCAAAATCTATTGGAACAGGCTTTGGCTTCCAGCCAACGGCAAGAAGACAATGTCGCCTTGCTTCTCCTCAATATCGATCGCTTCACCCGCGTAAATGAAACCTTGGGGCACAAAACCGGCGATCAACTGCTTCAGGAAATTGGCAAGCGGCTTTTGCGCTCTATTAGACGAAGCGACACCCTTGCCCGTCAGACGGATTTGGGATCGGCAACCTCCATTTCTCGATATGGCGGTGATGAATTCATGATTTTGCTCACGAACTTTAAGTCCCTGGACAACCCCGCCAAGGTCGCTCGCCGCATCCTGTCACGATTGGGGCAGCCGTTCGTTATCGGAACGCAAGAAATCTTCCTCACCGCGAGTATTGGCATCAGCATCTTTCCGAACGACGGGGAAACCGAAGAGATCTTGCTCCGCAATGCCCAAATTTCCATGCAACATGCGAAGGATAACGGACGGAACACGTATCATTATTTTTCGCCATCGATGAACGTGTCGTCCTTCGCGAAACTGACGATGGAAAACGCTCTGTATAAAGCCTTAGAGCGCAATGAATTGGTCTTATACTACCAGCCTCAAGTCGACATTCTCCGCCGCGAGATCGTCGGTGTTGAAGCACTGATGCGTTGGAACCATCCGGAACGAGGCTTAGTGCCGCCTACTGAATTCATCCCACTAGCAGAAGAATCCGGGTTGATCAAATCTATCGGAGAATGGGCACTTCGGGCAGCCGGCCTGCAACATCAGGCCTGGCGAGACCAGGGTTTACCGCCCATTCGCATCGGGGTGAATCTGTCCAGTCTGCAGTTTCGGGATCAAGAGATGGTCTCCACTATCGAGACGGTCTTAAGGGATGGGAATTTTGATCCTCAGTACCTTGAACTCGAATTGACCGAAGGGATTGTCATGCGTGATGCAGAAGAGACGATGCTCACCCTGAATTATTTGAAAAAACTTGGGATCCATCTGGCTATTGACGATTTTGGGACTGGCTATTCGTCACTCAGTTATTTACGACGCTTCCCGCTTGATAAGATTAAGATCGATCGCGCTTTCATCATCGACATCACCACAAACGTTCAAGACTCTTCCATTACCAAAGCCATTATCGCACTGGGACACAGCCTCAACTTGCGTGTGATCGCGGAAGGTGTGGAGACCCAAGATCAATTCTTGCATCTTGAATACCTAGGCTGTGACGAAATTCAGGGGTTTTTATTCAGTCCGCCTGTCCCACCCGAGCAAATCCCCGACCTATTTCGTGGACAAGGGTCATTTTCTCGACTGACAACCGCCGGCACCTGATGAGATTACGCGTGTAACGTGTAATTCATTGTTTATGCCCTGTAATCTGTCGTTTGCCCTGCGAAATCCAACTGTGGAAGGTGAAGGCAAGAAAACGAGGCCCGACCCGTCATTCCGGCAGGTTGTTAGCCGGAATCCATCCGAAATTAAGTTAAGTAAGGATGGATTCCCGATTAAGGA
>JAYWMS010000247.1:0-2379 GCA_035873215.1 Nitrospirota bacterium
CGCACTGGTACTTAACTGCTGGTTTCGTTCACTCAGAATCCGCTGGACAATCAAGTGCGTCTGCTTCAAACGGTTTTCAATGTCCGTACGCATTCGCGATTCGTAAATTTCACTGATGGCAATCAGAATCGCCAGAAGAATAAAAAAAATCAGGAGGGAAAATAGAACAAGGATTTTGTGCTTAATGCTCTTAAACCTGAACATCGATTCTCCGCTTTTCAGTGAAGAAGGAGTGCGTCTATCTTCGCATCTTTAAGGAAAAGTTGACCTTAATCTGACCGGATGTGGCAACTTCGAAATTTCGCCGAGTCTTCCGGGCGTGCTTGCCGTGCATGAATTCGTGCCATACTGCCAATTTGTATTCTCCGGGCGGGATCTGCTTGTCCTTTTTCTCCGAAGACATATTCCGGATGCTGTATTTGCCCTGTTTATCTGTGATTCCAAAGTAGGGGTTCTGAAGCACCAGAATGATGGCCGACATCGTGTCGTGGATCTTACACCCAACCCTGACAGCGCCGCGTTTGTCAAAGACTACCGGCTCGACATCTGTGCCTCGAAAGAGTGGACGGTCAAATTTCTTTGCTTCCGAAAAGGAATACACATGATGATGTATCTGGTCCTTGTTGGGAAAGGTAACGGTACTACCAATGAGAACAGGGAGGATATGGGGCACAAATTCTTTCTTGATCTGATCTATCGGAATCACGTCCTCTGCCGGGGCAAACTCCTGTTCAGGAACCTCCCAGATGAAGACATAAGCGTTTTTGACCGGTTTTCCTGTCGCCGATTTCACAGCCCCCGTGATTTCTCCAGCCGTCGCGATGGAAGTCATAGCAAATAACAGAAAAACACAACCAAATGCAGACTGAAACTTTCGCCAAGTTTGCGGGTGGATGGACTGTTTCATTGAAAAACCTCCTTGTATTGGTATTGAATTTGTTTGCATCCTTGGGGGATGGTTCAGAAACAGGTTGACACTTTCGACGCCGATTCTTTCTTTGACACGGGTGGTTTTGCCGCTACGTCCCGAATTTGCGAATCTGCGAATTTGCGAATCACGTCATCTCGCCAATTCGCGTATTCGCCAATTCGCCTCAGCCACACCCCATCGATTTTTCGACGTTTTGAAAAGTCAGACTCCCAAAGTCGTGCCGCTAATATAGGACTAATAGCGACTTTGGGAGCCTGAACCCAACTCAGGCGGAAAATGAACCATGCCAAAGTCGTCACTACAAAATTGACGCGACATTAGTCCGGCGAGTAGCTCTGCCTTTTTCCGAACGAATACACGAGAGATGTAGTGAAAACATCGTTGTCCAGCTCGGGTCCCCCGTGTTTGCCAAAATCTTCTTTATTTCTTTGAAACTCAGCCTTAATAACGACATCGTCATGTATCTTATACCTTGCGGCAATCTGAGTCCGTTTGAAGCCCCAAGCAAAAAAGCGTCCGTCTCGTTTGAATAGCTCCGGATCGCTGGATTCGACGACATCACTGTCAACCTGACTGTACCCAAGCGTTAGGGTCACTCGTTCCTTAATCAGCGCTCCATGGAGATAAACGTAAAAGCCTTTGTGCTCCACATCACCATCTTCATTAAGGCCGGGTTCATCGAGATCGATTTGTGGCGTGAACAGAAAATCGTACTTTTCAGCCACACCCGTTGCTGTATTGGGATGGGCACCATTCCGATTATTGATGTTCATGAGCAGGTATTCAGCGCGGATTCGAAAGGGACCGATGTTCGGATTGTCGAATGGCGCCAGGGTTAGCTTTACGAATGGGTGGAAAGAGGAAAAACTCCCATCATTGACACTATCTTCCGCACCTTTTTCCCCGGCTTGTCCAGATATCCCCAGTGTGAAACTATTGCGGACGCCCTGACTGAAGGAAAGCCGCCCTGCAAAAACCAGATTATCATTGGCAAGCGCAAAGGGAAGATTTCGCGTCTCATCGGAAGGAAAAATGTTCAACCCGCCATTGGCGTCATGGGTCAGCCCCAGGCCAAATCTCAAATCGTCTGTAGCCATCAAACTCAGGCTGCCGAGAAGTTGCACCCCTTGCGGATAGCCGTAGGAGAAGCCGCCGATTGTCGACGTAGCAACGGTGGCTAGGTCTGGGGACTGAAAGACTTCCTGCTCAATTCCTAAAAGACTTGGCACTTTACCGATTCGTAAGCGCCCTTTGAATTTTCTCGTGTTGAGACCGGGGTGGGAAAGGTTGATATAGGCTTGTTTCACGCCTACGACCACCCGATTGAGGCCATCCCCGGGGTCTACCGCCGTGTCCCTACCAACCGTGTCGTCGGCCGTACCGAACACGCCATCAGGACCTGCATCGCGTGGGATATCTTGGTCCCGGCGCAACGACGAAAATTCCGG
>JAYWMS010000326.1:0-8174 GCA_035873215.1 Nitrospirota bacterium
CACGTCATTCGTTCCCAGGCGGTCATTCAACGTCGACGTGCCCTTCAAGAAGGGTTGACAGTTTCCTAAATGACAGATGTACTACCTGTATCGTTGACAAATCGTGTACCAGTACTGATTTGACTACCTCGTTCAGTGGCATATAACCACCGTGTGGATTACAAGACAGTTGGTCGTCGGTGCCACCTTCATTATTGTGTGTGCGACGGTATTAGGTAATTGCTCTCAAGCCATTCCACCACTTTCTTCTTCGACTCAAGACGCTACCCCTCCTAGTCCCTCTCCTGTAAGTAGTGAAAACCTTTCTCCTGTTCCTCCTCCGTATTCTCTGGCAATTCTTCCGTTTGAAGACTACTCCAATCGGGCGGACCTCAGTTGGTTGCGGCAGGCGATCGCGGATATGCTTGTGACCGACCTCGCCCTGCTTCCTGGTGTGCGTGTTGTCTCGCGTCATCGTTTAGGTGAAGTGTTACGGGAACAGTGGCTTCAACATCGAGGCGCCTTTGAAGAATCAGCTTCAGTTCGCCTTGGGCGACTAGTGGGTGCTCGGTATTTGCTGAGTGGCCTGTATTACTTCGTTGAGGGAACACTCATTGTCGAGGCACATCTTGTCGATGTGGAACGAGGGGCCGTAACCCGCACTGTTCGTGTATCTGGAACTCCAGAATCCATTCCAACGGTAGAACTGGAATTGGCCGCGCGACTGGGAAGGGTATTTTCAGGGTCGACGAAAGGTCGTGATCCGATACTCTCTGACTCGACCATTGACAATCACGGGGAAAACGATGCGTTACTAACAACAATTCCTTTGGCTGATCTTGTTCAGGATATCAACAGAGAGAAGAAACAGTATCCCACTAGTTTAAGTTCATCCATGACGCTTCGCACCGATACGTTATTGAGTATGGAGCATTTACGTGACCTGCGTAAAACTGCCGTGACTCTTGCGGATGAAATCTGGGAGAATGCGGTGACTGTACGATTAGGTTCGCCGCAATACCAGTCTCTTTCACGGGATTCATTGGCAAGTTCCCAGTTGCTTTCAGTCTTGGTCCCGGTTTCCGCACATATCCAACCGGCATGGTTTAGGCATGCGGTGCGTCATGAGGATCTGCTCGAAGGGAAAATGATTGAAAGAGCCAATTCAATCGTGTTGGCCTTTCAAGTTCAAGATGCTGGAGCACAACAATTGTTTGTCGAGGCTATGCTATCTCCCAGAAGACTGTTTGTTAGAGCGATCGGAGATGGTGGTGAGGTGCTAGGGGTGTCATCCCAATGGTCTTGGCGGACGGATCATCATGTTCAGAATCGGTCGGATGGGACGATAGAAATGAGCGTGTCTCCCCAGGTGCTTTTCAAAGGAGGTGCCGAGTTTTCAAGCGCGTTACTCGCTAAACATGGGGCTACCATTCGTTTTGATTCGTTCATTGCCTCCGTTTCTGAAGAAGCGCGTGTGATATCAATTGAAACTATTTCAGATCCAGCCCAAGCTGATCGGCCAGAAGAATTGCCTGTGACATGGACTCCGATACTTCGGACCTGGTTGCTTCAACGGTGGGGGCCGCCAGTCGCAGAATCCATTCCAATCGAAGGATACTTGCCAGGGAATGTTAGACGAGGCGTGGCTATCCTCTCCGGAGTTGGCGGGACAGTCCATTCAGCCCAGGTGATCCAAAGTGAGGCGGAGGCCGGTGTTGCAGGTAGTATTCAAGAGGTCATATCCCAGTTGTCTGGTCAGTGTTTTGCCCTTTGTGATGATTCTTCTTCCAATCAAAAAATCACTCCCAAGTCCTTTAAAATACGGGTGCAATTCGAGCTCTTTAAGGACATTCGATTTGCTGGTCTCAATCGGCAACCTTAAATCCAGGATCTACCTGGTTTTTTCCTACTTCCCTGAACAATGGCGTATGTTCGGCTCCCTTTCCGAAGTGTTGAATGGGACGGATAGTTTTCAGAACTCAGTATAATGCTTTTTCGGCGGCGATCGTTAGTTCGGCGTCAATGTCGTGGTTCTCTGCAAATATTCGCAATTGCACAATACGAGCAGGAAGGTATTCAAAAAATTGTCGCAACTTTTCTTTTTCAATTGTTTTCGTCGATGGATCATACACATAAATTTGGAATTGTCCCATATTCAGGACATTGATTGGGCGGGTATCCTTACTCGCGATGTCGACGCGAAATTTTGCACGTTTTACTGATCGCGGTAGATGTCGACGAATTCGTGCTTCCAAAGATGAGGGTGTGCCTAAGTGGATTGGTGAAGTCTCATTGAAGGGCAACATCGTGCTAAAGGCCATTTTCCATTTCACTTGTCGTTTAAGGACCAAATCCCATTCGTGACCAAGTCTCCGTCTGTCCCCATGGCGGGACTTAGGCCATGTTCGTACCTGCTCGAGCAGTGACCAATCAGTTAACCCGAGGTATTGATCAAACTTTTTCATCGGATTGTAAGGAAAGAGGTGCTTCATCGTATCGTGAAAGATATCCAATAAATGCAAGTCAATTGCCCGTGTGGTTCGATGATAATATACGTTTGTATACAGGTACATTCTTGTATTTAAAAACATTTGCAACGCGGATAGCCCGGTCTTGTGAATGGTCAGTCCTTGGGGCGTCATAAGGGAATAGTGGATGAGGCGTGTAATGTCGACCGGTCCAACGGCCACTCCACACATATATGAGTCACGCAACACATAGTCGAAATTATCTGCCGTGAACAGACCTCCGATGATCGGTTGCAGTAATTGGAGCCATCTAGGGTACGCGTGGCTCTTTTTACGTGGATCTTTCAAAATGAGAAAGGCGATATGATCGGCGTTGAGCGCTTCTCCTGCATTAAACAGGCCCGATGGGCTTCGTCGTAGCTTCTCAATGATTGGTCGCAGGGCATCCCGAACGATGCCTTGTCCAAGATGCTCGTGGGTTAAGTTGAAATCCTTCAGAAAATGATGATCGAAAAAATGGCAAAATGGTCCATGGCCGATGTCATGTACGAGTGCTGTGACACGGAGAAGTTCCTCGATAAAGGGTAACGATGGTACATCCGGAAGGGTCTCCGCTAATGTGGGATAGAGATGAGTGGCAAATCGTCCAGCCACATGCATGGCTCCTAACGAATGTTGAAATCGACTATGCTCGGCGGATGGATAGACCCATCGCGCACTTTGGAGTTGATAAATGTAGCGGAGTCGTTGCATCCATGGTGAGTCGATGAGGTCTTTTTCAGTCTTTTCATCAGGGTCCTTGGAATCAAGAGGGACCGTAAAATGAATGTAGTTATGAATCGGGTCAGCAATCAGAGCCGTGCCGCTCAATGGAGGATGGACCATCATGGCGTGGAGATGTTATCTAAAGAGCATGAGAAAAAGAAAGTCTAGCGTAAGGTGACATGTCGGGACAAACTAGGTAGCCTGGACCTGTTCACCAACCGGGTGAGTTTTCCGGTAGCGGGCAACCATAAGGAGTGCAAGGGGATAACTGAGTAGTGCTCCGATCACACTTAACGTACAGGCGCCTACGGTAAAGGGCCAAATAAATGGAATTACCGTTTCATAGAGTGTTTCCGTCGTGAGGTTATCCCATGAAAAATTTGGGGTATCAGGTATTCCTAGTATAAGAAAGCCAGTCCACATCGTTCCCCCTAAAATGGGAACCGTGGTCCAGGGGTTATTGACAAAATTCCCTAGCAGTAAAGCCGCAAAATTTAAGCGAAAGGCCCATGCGCAAAATAGGGCTGAAAGAGTATGCAGTCCATACGTAGGGCTAAATGCGATAAATACCCCAATCGCAAAAGCTAGTGCCGTTCGTTTCGGAGTTTCTTGGAGATGTAGGACCTCCAATGCTTTTGACCTGATGGATTCGAGCGATATCACAGATCTTCTCGGTCTAAGGATGTGATGTTCGTGAAATGTTGGAAACTGTTTACGATTACTTTTCGGCTCGAACCATCTGCAAGTTTAAGCCTGATTCCAAACTCTTTCGAGTGAATCTGACCAATACAACTGATAGGAACCTTGCAGGACTTGCTTATGGCTTCTACCCGTTGACGTTTTCTTACTGGTGCAGTGAATAGAAGTTCAAAATCTTCTCCTCCACCCAGGGCCATATCCAGGGGTAGTTTTCCGTGATCATATGCAAACGCTTGGCATTCGGGTGAAATGGGAATGTGCTCTTCCCACAGTTCTGCGCCTACCTGACTTGCTTGACATACATGTCTGAGATCTCCAGATAAGCCATCAGATAGATCAATCGCCGCATGGGCGAGTTTATTCCGTGACAGCTGTTGTCCAACATCAAGGCGGGGAATCGGGTGTAAATGGCGTTTGATTAATAGAGCCTCACTTTTATTTTTCTTTATGCCCGGTCGTGATTCTTGGAAATGTTTGAGCAGCTGTAAGCCAGCTGCGGAATCACCAAGGGTACCCGTCACATAGATGTGGTCTGTGACCTTCGCTCCAGATCGGGTCAAGCTGTGTCCATGTTTGATCTTGCCTAACACAGTTATCGATAGGAAAAGCCCGGAATTAGATTTTGATGTATCGCCCCCAATCAAGGCGACACTATGCTTTTGACATGGTTTCATCAGCCCCTGGTAGAGTTCAATGAGGTGTTGCTTTGACAACTGGGGAGGAATGGCCAACCCGATCAGCAGTGCCTGAGGTACACCGCCCATCGCGGCAATATCGCTGAGATTAGCAATCGCAGCTCGATATCCAATCTCTTTGAAGCTGTGAAGATTTAACGTGAAATGAATGTCTTCGGTCAAAAGGTCCGTGCTGACAAGGAGGTCATCCCCTGCTTGAGGACGAAGGACGGCTGCATCATCACCTATCCCGTGAATAATGGGGGATTGTACGAATCCAAAACGTTCCTGAATTTTGTGAATAAATTCGAACTCTCCAATTGTACCCAATGATCCGGAGGAAGACTTTCCCTGAAGGCCTTTAGGCATCTGGGGGTTAAAGTTGGATTGAGGCTTGCTTTTGGGATTTCGAAGTTCGGGTGGTGGCGACACGTCGTTTCCGATTGGTGGGGGGCATGACGGCTTTCGCATGTTTGATGTTTTTAGACTGACGTTGAGCGCTGCGTGGCTCGACAATGGCTGACAATAATACGTCGTCCATGGTATCGGCAAACAGCAGCTTGACGCCTTCGAGCAAATGTTTTGGAATTTCTTCGATGTCTTTTTGATTGCGTTTGGGAAGGATGATGGTGTTTAGCGTGGCGCGCTTAGCTGCCAGGATTTTTTCTTTCAGCCCACCAACAGGGAGGATTCGACCGCGCAGGGTCACCTCCCCGGTCATGGCCAGATTATGTCGGATCGGTGAATGAGACAAGCTGGAAGCAATGGCTGTGGCCATGGTAATCCCGGCTGAGGGCCCGTCCTTGGGAATGGCGCCTGCCGGTACATGAATATGGATGTCCGAATTGGCAAAGGTGTCAGGGGAAATGTTGAGTTTGTCTGCCCGAGAGCGCACATAGCTTAATGCGGCCTGGGCAGATTCTTTCATGACTTCACCCAAGTGTCCTGTTAATGTCAATTGACCTTTGCCTTTAATGACTATTGCCTCGACGTGGAGGATGTCGCCACCCGTCTCTGTCCATGCCAGCCCAGTTGCGAGGCCCACCTGATCACGCTCTTTCTCGGTCTCAGGAAGATATTTGGGAACTCCTAAATATTTCGGGAGTACGGGAGGAGAGACCGAATGCAATTTGCTTTTACCTTCCGCTACTTGTCGAGCCACTTTTCTCATCGTATTGGCAATTTCGCGCTCTAAATTTCTGACGCCTGCTTCACGGGTGTAATGGGCAATAATTTTTTTAAGAGCGGGATCTGTGATGCGAAAATGCTTTTCCGTAATGCCATGTTCTTCTAGTTGGCGTGGAATGAGATATCGACGAGCGATTCCGAATTTTTCTTCCTCGGTATATCCCGGGATTTGGATGATTTCCATGCGATCTCGTAAAGCCGACAGAATAGGATCCATCAAGTTTGCTGTCGTAATAAACATCACGTTACTGAGGTCGAATGGCACGCCTAAGTAGTGATCCGTAAAAGCATGGTTCTGTTCTGGGTCGAGAACCTCAAGCAAGGCTGCTGATGGGTCCCCGCGAAAATCCATCCCTACCTTGTCGACTTCATCCAGCATGCATACCGGATTGTTGGTTCCCGCCTGTTTAATGCCTTGAATAATACGACCGGGCAAGGCTCCGACATATGTTCGACGGTGCCCTCGAATTTCTGCTTCATCCCGGATCCCCCCTAAACTCATTCTGATGAACTCTCGACCCATTGCGCGGGCAATTGATTTGCCAAGCGAAGTCTTCCCGACGCCTGGTGGTCCGACGAAACAGAGAATTGGACCTTTGAGCTTATCCTTCAATTTCCGGACTGCCAGATATTCCAGGATGCGTTCCTTGACTTTTTCGAGGTCATAGTGATCCTCATTGAGCACTTTGCTAGCCGAGCGAAGATCTAAATTGTCTGGTGAGGCCTTAGCCCAAGGGAGTTCAACTATCCATTCCAGATAGGTTCGAACAGTGGCCGCTTCCGCCGTGTCTGGATGCATTTTTTCCAACCGCTTTAGTTGCTTTTCTGCTTCCTTTAACACTTTCTCTGGCATCTGCGCGTCTTTGATTCGCTTGCGAAATTCTTCCGCCTCTTCGGCGCGTTCATCGAGTTCTCCCAATTCTTTTTGAATGGCCTTGAGCTGCTCGCGTAAAAAATATTCGCGTTGGGTTTTATCGATTTCGCCTTTGGCCTCAGCTTGAATTTTCTGTTGCATCGAGAGCACTTCAATTTCTTTTAACACCAAGTCAGTCACTCGCTTTAGACGGATGATAGCATCATCGATTTCCAGTATTTCCTGGGTATGTTCTACACGGAGACCAAGATTTGACACGATGATATCCGCCAACCGACCCGGTTCGTCCAAATTCTCAATGACGACCATGACGTCGGGCATGAGGACTTTTCCAAGACTGGTTAGCCGTTCCAGCGTTTCTTTGGCAGTACGAATGAGGGCTTCAATTTCCAGAGATGGGGGAACAGCAGTTGGGGCAGGGATTTGCTGAATTTCTACCGAATAAAAAGGGGCAGATTGCATATAACGAGTGATGCTTCCTTTCCCAATGCCCTGAACCAAAATCTTTATCCGTTCATCCGGAAGTTTCAGCATGCGCATGATCATGCCAACGGTTCCCATGCTATATATGTCCTCGGGGCCGGGGGAATCCGTGTCATGAGCTTTCTGCGCTGCCAGAAAAACCATACGATTCCCTGCAAGGGCAGCTTCTATAGCTTTTATCGACATGTCTCGACCCACAAACAGAGGTAGAACCATGTAGGGAAAAACAACTATGTCCCGTACAGGGATGAGGGGCAACTCCTTGGGAATCTCTGCTGTTTGAGGATCAATGATTTGCTCTGATGCCATGAGTCGTGATGTCCAATCCTTAGAAGTCTTAAGATGTAATGAAGTCCTATCGCAGGCATTGTCTAGGAAAATGATCGTTAGGGCAAGGCGAACCGTCAGACTTATAAGGTCAAAATGCGTTTGATGAGTGAATTTTGGATGGGACTAAGAAGACGACACGTGAGTTATGGCCTCCGTGGTCAGAAGTGGCTAAAATGTATGGAAATTGGGTATGTTTTCATAAGTATTTTCGTCCAGTATCCTAATTTACGTTCTGGATCATGTCGCTCATAAACCTTTATTCTTCGACTGTGGATTGTGGATAAATGAAAACTATGTAATAAAAAATGTATGTCAGGGAAGAAAAATGGCCAAATTTCCAATGCTTTACAACCACTCAGCTGCCCATTATAATGCTCTGGCCTGCCGGGGCTTTCTTTGACATGATGCCCAATAATGGAAGCTCTGCAATTACAAAATTCTGTGTGTTATCCACATTCGTCACATTCAATATATTGGTTTGATCTCGTAGTTTCCTCACCCTGGGAAGTCTTACCAGCCGGCGGATTACGGGCAGTTGCATGAAGCTAGTTCGATGTCGACCTATGGAGTTGGGCATAGGGTCTTACATGTGGCTGCTCAATTTTCGTGTATGGTTGGCCCTGATTTTCTTAGTTTCCGGTTTAGGGCCGTTTGTGGTGTTAAAGGCTTGGGGACAGGTGAATTCTTCGGTGATTCATTCCATCTCCATAGAAG
>JAYWMS010000329.1:0-13336 GCA_035873215.1 Nitrospirota bacterium
GGGCTCTTGTACAGTTTCGCAGATTGAAGAAGGTCGTCTATTGCACCCAAGGCAGAACGAATGAATGGCAAGAGGTGCTCACCCAAGGGTGTCAGACCCACTTTTCGTGTTGTTCGTGAAAATAGACGCCCGCCCAGTTCATCTTCAAGGTGGGCCACAGCATTCGACAAAGTGGGTTGCGTGACAAAACAACGTTCAGCGGCTCTGCTAAATGATCCGGTTTCCGCTATAGCCTGAACGAACTGGAGTTGTGTTAAATTCATTAGCCTGATTTATTTCTAATAACTATAAATTTAATTAAAAAATACAATTTAACAATAGATATACTTTCATTCTACACTCTGATGCAACGGAGCCGATTTGCTTTGAAGTTATCCCTCTATTGGAAACAGAGGAAATGCAGTTAGGGCGTCCAAGGCGTTTGACAGGTTTGGGCGATGAATTTGGTTTCTCTCAGAGAAATGGTACATCTTGGAATCATTTGGAATCATAAGGAGGAATTCTCATGCGATTAACACTATTAGTCAAAATCTTGTTCCTGAATGTGGCAGTCGTGGTGTTGGCAATCTCAGGCATGACCTGGACCTGGGGCGGGTCTGGCAAACACCATAGCCTAACCCCTATACTAGATGATAAGGCAATCTTCGCTATCTTCGAACAATTTAATACCTATGATATTGAATTAGCGAACATTGCTGCCATTAAGGGGGAGAGCGACTCGGTGCGACATCTTGCCGGAATGATCATCACCGATCACCCCAAGTTGCAACAGCAAGCTCGTGACCTAGCCGCCAAATTGGGCATTTCATATGCGGTCACGGTGAGCAATCACTATGCGAGCGAACATCAAAGGCAGGTGGCCGAGCTCCAGGCCAAGAGCGGAACAGATTTCGATAAGGCCTATCTCAAGCATGAGATCAGATTCAGTCGAGAGGTTGTGCACTCCGTCAAGCACAAGCTGATCCCTGCCGCCCAGCACCAAGAGTTGAAGCAACTATTAAGCGAAACCCTACCGCAACTCGAACATCATGTTGCACATATGATTGATACAGCAGAACAAATAGGTATGGACTAATAAGAAAGTGAGAACGGGCCACCTTGAGTTATGAGTGCAGACAGTGGGGTCAGGGCTTGCACTACCACCTCTTTATGAAAGTCTTGACTCTCAACCATCTAAACCGACTGTCCTCAGATTGAACGACATTCTTCTATTCGCGATCGAGGTGGACGGTGACTTTCTGCCCCTTCAGTCTGGTCCGTCCGAACGCTGTAATAATTCCCTTGGCCAACTCCCTCGGTACTTTCACTAGCGAGAATTGATCCTCTATTTTGATGGGGCCGATTACCTTCGAATTTAGTCCGGCCTCATTGGCAATGGCGCCGACGAGATCTCCCGGGCGGATGCCCGCTGTTCGTCCGGCGTTAAAATGCAAGGTGGCCATGCTAGTGGATTGGCCGGCACGATCATGCCTGCCAATCGGTCTGCTGGCGCCTCCTCGTGTCCTTGCGCCGGGTTGTCGATCTGGTGGTTCTCGTCTCTGGCGTCGGGCCGTCTGGGATGTTTCCCGTGCACGGTCTTGAATGGAAGGAATCTCTTCTTCCTTTCGTCCACGAGTTTTCGATCCATAGGCCAACTGGATCGCCGCAGCTGCCACATCCGCCGGGTCAAAATTCTCAGTGAGTGTATTGACCACGTTCCGAAAACGATCAAAGTCTTTGGCGGTCAGGATTTCCTGAATGGAGTCTCCGATCCCTTCCAGTCGTTTGGCTTGGAGATCAGCGACCGTCGGGAGTGTGGCCATCTCGATTTTAGAAGTCGTGAGACGTTCGATGTTCTTCAGCAGCCAGCATTCGCGCGGTTCGACGAGCGTGATCGCTTCACCGGCGCGTCCGGCGCGTCCCGTTCGTCCAATACGATGCACGTAGGCTTCGGGAGACGACGGCACATCGTAATTCATCACATGAGAGACATGCGAGATATCCAGCCCTCGTGCGGCCACGTCCGTCGCGACTAACAGTTCAGTCTTCCCTGCCCGGAACGAGGCCATCACGCGATCGCGTTGGGCCTGGTTCATGCCGCCATGAAGGCCTTCACTCCGGTACCCCCGACTGTTGAGTGAGGAGGTCAACTCATCGACTTCCAGGCGCGTCCGGCAGAACACGAGTGTCGATTTCGGACTGCCCATATCCAACACGCGGGCCAAGGCCGCTACCTTGTATTGTCTGGCGACGAGGTAGGCTGTTTGGTGCACGCGAGGAGCCACTCCGGCTTTGACCGGTTCCTTCACAATCTGAATCTCGACAGGGTCTTGTAAATGACGGCGGGCGATGGACGCAATGCGGGGGGGCATAGTCGCTGAAAAGAGTGCGGTCTGTCTGGCCGTGGGAGTCTGCTGAAGGATTGCATCCAGATCTTCGGCGAACCCCATGTTGAGCATCTCATCCGCCTCATCCAGCACGACAATGTGCAGGTCCTTGAGCTGAAGGGTGTTGCGGCGGATATGGTCCAGCGCTCGCCCTGGTGTTGCGACGACGACATCGACGCCGCGTTTAAGCGCGATGAGCTGCGGTCGGATCGCTTGGCCTCCATAGACCGCGAGGATGGCAATCCCCTGCTCCTTGCCATAACGCTGGACGGCATCATGTACTTGTATCGCCAATTCGCGTGTCGGTACGAGAATGAGGGCGAACGGATTTTGCTGCCGTGCCGAATGGGCCAGGCGCTGGAGAAGAGGGAGCGTGAACGCAGCCGTTTTGCCTGTTCCTGTCGCCGCACGACCCAAAAGGTCGCGTCCGGCCAATAACGGAGGAATGGCCTCCTGTTGGATTGGAGTTGGCTCTTCATATCCCAAATTCTCAAGCGTGGTGAGTAGTACCGTTTCAAGGCCTAGGGTTCCGAAGCCTGGGGAGAAGCCCTTCTTCGTCGGAGTCGTGGATGAATGGGGGGTACGGTCTTTTTTCATGGAGGGTCTCAATAACCTTTCTGGGAATGTTGAAAATTGCGTCAACGGTGTTCTCGGTGCTTTGTCGTGCTCTCCTACCAACCCCTACGCTCCGTGCGCTAAGACATCTGCGGCCTTACTGAGCACACCTTTTTGAACATCCCCTGTTCCTCTTGACGACACATTAGTTGGGCTGTATTTGAACGGTATTTATGACAACTTTTTAATGATTCAACCGACCCTTTCTTGATTGGGTCTTGGTGGAAACTTGCCCGATACATCACAAAGCCCACCATGAACTGTAGCTAAGAGCAGACTTAAAATAATGAATGTCTGAAATAAGGATCAGAGTTATTCATTGGTTAACTTGAAGGACGGGATAATTTTCCATGAAGAGTGCGGAATACGCGAAGCTGGCCGTAATTAAAGCGGTTGCCGAGTAGTTCTTTGGCACCGGTTAGATTTCCTAAACCGGTTTGGGCAAAGGCGTCGGCTATTTGAGATTGTTGATCAGGGGTCAGTAGTAGATTGAGATCAATTGTCTCACCGGCTTGGAGGGCTTGTTCCAGGTGTCCATAGATAGTGCTGGTGACCAATCCACGCTGTTTGGCGATTTGTTCGACCGAAAGCCCCATCCGAAACTCTCGTAACGTGACGTAGACCGTATCACCCAGTTGTTTCTTCTTGGCCGGCCTGTTGAAAAAGTCCGCCAGCGGCGTTCTCGGTGATTTATCGTCCTCACGTACTTCGTGTACGCTCCGGGCGCCAAATCCCCTGCGGCCTTGCTGACCGGGACTGTTTGAACAGGCCTCTTGCACAGATGGTGGCGGAGGGAATTGTTTTGACACTCCAGGAAAATCTTGTTGCGGGTGGGTTTGCATATATTCAGCAATCGCTGTCAGAAAGAGCCGGCCGAATTCCTGCAATTTCCGATTTCCCACGCCGCTGATCTGTAGGAATTCCCGTTCATTGGTTGGGTACTCTTGTGCCATGTGTCGGAGCGCGACGTCGGAGAACACGACATAGGCCGGGACGTCTCGCTTATCGGCCAATGTTTTTCGCAAATCACGTAGATGATTGAAAAGTCCCTCGTCATGGGCCAGGTCCCCTGTAGGCGCTGTCTTTCGCTCCGGTGCGCTCATGGGCCTGGTGAGAATGATGGGTGGACGCTCTCGGAGGAAGCCTCGGCCTTGTGCGGTAAGCTCTAATATGGTGAAGGGCTCCGTGGTTTGTTGGAGATACCCCAGTCGGATGAGTTCCCGACTGATGGCAGCCCATTCAGGGCGGCTGTGAATATTCTTCCCGCTTCCATACGCGTTCAGTCGTTCATGGCCCCATCGCCGGACTTTCTCCGTATTCGCTCCGGTCAGCACCTCAATCACATGATTCAGTCCCACGCCAAAACCGCTTTTTCCTCGTATCTGCGCTACACAAGACAGCACGGTGCAGGCGTCTTCCGTGCCGTCGAAGGTGTCTCTGGGTGAGAGACAGTTATCACAGGCAGCACAATTTGCCTTGCCCAATTCTTCCCCAAAGTACTGTAGCAATTCCACGCGTCGGCACGTGGCACATTCGGCGTACTGCACCATTTGCCGAAGTTGTGTGTGCGCGATCTGCTGTTCTTGAAGATCCGGTTTCTCATTGATGAAACGTTGCTGCTTGATCGTATCCCCGGCGCTGAAGAGCAGCACGCACTCACTCGGCAAGCCATCACGTCCGGCGCGGCCGGTTTCCTGATAATAGCTTTCGAGATTTTTGGGCAGATCATAATGAATGACAAATCGTACATTGGGTTTATTGATCCCCATCCCGAAGGCAATTGTCGCGCAGATCACCTGAATTTCATCTCGCAGGAACAATTCTTGATGGCGAGTCCGTTCCCCTGCCGACAGGCCCGCATGGTAGGGCTGGGCCTTGATGCCATGCGCTTGTAATCGTTCGGCCAGATGTTCGGTCGCTTTTCGGCTCTGGCAGTAGACGATTCCGCTTTCTTGGGATTGTGTCTTGAGAAAAGCCAGGACTTGGTCAGCAGGGTTGACCTTTGGCAGCACTCGATAGGTGAGATTCGGCCGATTGAAACTCGCGACATAGAATGCTCCGTCCTGCAGTCGCAGGAGTGTGCGAATGTCGTCCCGTACCCGCTCCGTGGCTGTCGCGGTCAGCGCCATGATTGGTAGGTAGGGAAATCGATCTCGCAGTTCCACGAGTCGGCGATATTCTGGCCTGAAATCATGGCCCCATTCACTGATGCAATGGGCTTCATCAATCGCGAGCAGGTTGACTTCCCAACGCTGAAGATCATTTAGCCCGCCGGGCAGCATGAGCCGTTCCGGGGCCATATAGAGCAACTGGTATTCACCACGCTGTAAACCCCTCAGTCGGCTCTGGGATTCCTGCGCGTTCAGGGAGGAATTGAGAAAGGTTGCAGCAATGCCATTGGCTTGGAGTGCATCCACTTGATCTTTCATGAGTGCAATGAGCGGTGAGACCACTACCGTGAGCCCCGGTCTGGCCAAGGCTGGCAACTGGTAGCAGAGTGACTTGCCACCACCCGTTGGCAATAGGGCCACTACATCATGCCCGGCCAAGGCATCACGAATGATCTCTTCTTGCAAAGGCCGAAATGCGGTGAAGCCAAAATGTTCTTTCAACAGAGAAAGAAGCGGAACATGTTGTGATGGGTCGGTGAGGGATAAATCCATTTACAATAACTCGTGGCCCTGTGTGATCACTCATGCAGGATGAACATGCTACTATCCGGTGGGAAATCAGAAGTGAAGAATAAGAGTTTTGAAGTAGGGAAGGCAACTCGTTTTGCTTGTCTACGAAAGGCTCAGGGACGTCAGGTGAAAGTTTTCAGTATCCCGGAGAGAATAAGCCCGAACTTGTAAACCATGAATGAAATGATTAGACCTGTGTTTTTTTTATTGCCCAAAACGTACTCCTCTGATTTGGTGTCGTGTCTGGACCGAAGGGAGGTGCCAGACTTTTCTCGAGATTTTCCCGTCAATTGCACGTTTTCTCCTTCAAGAAATCCGTATTCTCATTTAACCTTAGGCTCGTTCTTTGCGGTTAGTGGCAGTTGTTTTTCGGGGACTGTTAGAAAATCTAGCAAATTGCCGAAAAGAAACAAGACAAGGGAGGAATGGCACATGCAGATAACCGAACATGTTCGCGATGGGGTGTTAGTGTTGACGATGACGGGTCGACTCAATTTCTATTCGCGAAAAACTTTTCAAGCCGTCATGCGCCATGCAGAGAAGTCTACGAGCACTCATGTCGTGTTAAACCTTCAGGGGATTGAATCAATGGACAGCGTGGCGTTAGGTATGCTGGTTCTTTCTCAAACCCGGTTGTCCATCAAAGGCATTGAGATGAGTTTGGTTGAACCGCAAAGCGCAGCGCGTGATTTGCTTGATCTCGCCAACATCCCGAAATTAATTCCAGTCTATCCTACCGAACAAGCTGCCCTTGGTCTTTCAATGACCGTTTAGTTTTTTTCATTTAGCAAAACCACTTTTCTTGCATCCCCTTCAGAAAGATATTCCGGTTGCCCAGTCAATGGGTAGATCACTTGTTCTTCCCCATATCATGCCCACCACTATTCATGTACTGCTCAACGATTCTTTCAGCACAATCCATAAATGAAAAATTTGTCACGAGTTAGGAAAGCCTAGGACGACACCGACAAGGCTTCCAGACCGGTGGATTTACTGGTTGATGAGACTGGTGTGAAGACAGGTTGAATATTCGTAATATTGCTGCCCACGTGCTAAGGTTTCATTTCTTATGAAAACAAAGGTTGCGCAAAATTCTCAGTCAGGTGATATCCCGAAGACCGTATCGGATCGGGTCAGAACGTTGCGGAATGAATTACAGCGGCGGGAATTAACGGGTTTTCTCATTCCTCATGCGGATGAATATCAGAATGAGTATCTCCCAGCCTGTGCGGAGCGGTTGTCATGGTTGACGGGCTTTACAGGGTCTGCCGGGACGGCGGTGGTGTTGCAGGATCGCGCGGGGATATTTGTTGATGGACGATATGTCCTGCAGGTTCGGAAACAAGTCGATTCCGAGGTGTTTGAGCCTCACCATTCAACTGAGGAGCCGGTTACGGAATGGTTGGAGTCGATTCTTAAGATGGGGCACACTCTTGGGTATGACCCTTGGTTGCATAGCCAACATGAAATACGCCAGTTTCAGAAAGCCTGCGAGAAAGTTGGCGCGAAGTTGGTGGCCTGCGACACGAATCCTCTGGATACGGTATGGACAGACCGACCTCTTCCTCCTCTGAATCCTGTGGTGCCACACGATGTGCAGTATGCAGGGGCTAGTTCCAAGGAGAAAAGAGAACAGTTAGCTGAAAGACTGCTAACCGCGGGCGTTGATGTTGCGGTGATCTCTGCGCCGGATTCGATTGCGTGGCTACTCAACATTCGAGGGAACGATGTTGAACATACACCGCTTCCGTTGAGTTTCGCGCTGCTCCATGGTGACGGGACCGTTCGGCTATTTGTGGATGATCGCAAGATGACTCCCGAGCTTCAGGACCATTTGGGTTCGACCGTAAGTATTTATTCGCCGGACGCGTTTGGGGGAGCATTGGATCAGCTTGGTCGAGAGCACAAGCGAGTGCAGTATGATCCTAAGCGGTCAGCCAGTTGGATTGGGAAGCGCTTATCGGATGCGGGGGCAACGATTGTCGAAGATGATGATCCGTGCATTCTTCCCAAGGCCTGCAAAAACCCTGTGGAAGTCGCTGGCGCTCGGGAAGCCCATCAACGCGATGGCGTGGCGGTGTGTCAGTTTCTGGCCTGGCTGGTTCGTGAGGGGCTCAATGGGCAGGTCACGGAGCTTGATGCACAAGATTTTTTGGATGCGCGGCGAGAGGCCCAAGCGGGTTGGCGTGATCTCAGTTTTCCCACCATTTCTGCCGCAGGTCCGCATGGAGCGATCGTGCATTATCGAGCCTCCGAAGCGACGAACGGCCGCATTGAATCGGGGACGTTGTATTTAGTGGACTCCGGCGGGCAGTATGTGGATGGGACGACAGATATTACTCGTACCATGGCGATCGGGACACCGAAGGCGGAATATCGCGATCGGTATACACGAGTGTTGAAAGGGCATATTGCTCTGGGTACCGCCAAGTTTCCCAAAGGGACGACCGGTTCTCAGCTTGATATCCTCGCACGGCGACCCCTTTGGGAAGCAGGGCTGGACTATGATCATGGGACAGGCCATGGAGTAGGGAGTTATTTGGGGGTGCATGAAGGCCCGCAGCGAATTTCGAAAGTGGCGAGTTCTGTCGCGTTAGAACCGGGAATGATCGTCTCGAATGAGCCAGGGTTTTACCAAGCTGGCGAGTATGGGATACGAATTGAAAATTTGATCGTGGTGGTGCCAGGAAAGAAAAACTATGGCTCGGATCGAGAATTCTTGGCATTTGAGACCCTCACCCTCGTTCCGTATGATCGGTTGCTCATTGATGCTGACCTTCTGACAATAAAAGAACGGGAGTGGGTGAATGCCTATCATGCTCGAGTTCGAGAGACGCTCATGCCTCTTGTTGATCCTGATACCGCTTCATGGTTGGATATGGCAACGGTTCCCCTTGTCTAGTGCCCTGCCCCTCTCCATAATTCACAAAAAGCGCTTAACATCTCATTCAAAGACAGAGGATTGATTCATGGATTCCGAAAGTAATGATCAACAGATTGCTGAGTCGATTCGGCAACAACTGGGTGACACCGTAGATGTCGAACAGGTGTACGTTCGAGGGGACACTTTGCAATTGCATGTCACCGACGAATTCTACCGGCGTATGGCCAGCGATCGGGAACGGGCCAGAAAGATTGTGCTGGCGTTCATGCAGCAAATGCGGACTTTGACGAAACTCCAGGATGTGACGGTGCGGGTGTATTGTCAGAAAGAAAAAATGATTGAAGGCAAAGCAAAGCCGTGGGGTGGAGATAACCTCACGTATATGAATGACCTGTGAGCGGAGCCTGAATAATTCTGCCAACTGCGTTTTCGGCCTTCAGGTTCACAAACTTGGCGCTTTTCCCACCGTCCCCACTCGGAACCACTCCCTGTCTCTGGTGCAGGCCTCTGAATTCTCGCTTCCTGTGGACATGCCGGATGGAAATATTGATCATCTTCACTTCACAGAAATAAGTGGTGTCCTCCCTGAAACATACTCTGCCAGGGCTGCGGTGTTGGATGACTGACGATTGCTCGTCTTCGATTCTGTCAGACCAGTTCCCAGTGTGAATGACCTTGCATCATGGGTAGCAATGGAAAAGCCTTGATTTCGTAAATGTGCGACAACATCCTGTATCCGTGCCACACCCTCACTGTATTGACAAAAAATACAAGTCATGACATCCAAGTCTTCATGGCGGGCTCTTGAAGGAGCGTGCCAAAACGCTAAGCGGTAGCTGGTAATCCGAACAGGCTTGGACATGCTATGGCCTTTGCTTGGGTTGTCTGTAAGTGAGCCATCCCGGGCAATTTTCCAGTCCTGGTGGATATCCGGGATTCCAAGGCCCGCATCGTTTTCCGCTCACGCCAATGGGGCAGTGCCACACACCTTCGCGAGTCGAATTCAGTCTCCACCGTGTTCCATCAGCATGGAACCACATCCATAACCGTTCTTTTCGTGAAGGGTTTGCCATAACTCTAACCATTCGGGGGGCGTTCACCAACCCATTTGATGTGGTAGCATTGTAGCAAAATTTCGATTGCAATGGTTGGGTTTGTCTTCTTGACAAGGTATCAATTTTCTCGTCATGGTGTGAACATGGAATCACAGGAGTCCTCCGACCCCTCTTCTCCCTCAGTGCAGGTGCCAACGAGCGTTCGCTCTTCTCCCGATGTCCATATTCTCTCGCTTTCCGGCAAAACGATCGTGCTTATCGGAACTGTGCATGTGTCACAGGAATCAGCTGATTTGGTCCGAGCGGTCATTGAGGAAGAACGCCCAAACGGAGTGTGCGTAGAACTCGATACCCGGCGATTTGAAGCGCTGTCCCAGCAACACAAATGGGAATCGCTGGATCTGAAGGAAATCATCCGCAAACAGCAGATGAGCACCTTGCTCGTCAATCTGCTGTTGGCCTCCTATCAAAAACGGCTAGGCGATCAGTTGGGCGTGCTACCCGGGACAGAGATGTTGGAAGCGATCACGGTCTCAAAGAAACATGATATTGCTATCTTTCTCTGCGATCGTGATGTGCGCGTGACGATGCGTCGAGCCTGGCGATCCACCCCATTTTTAAAAAAGAGCATGCTCGTCTCATCGTTGATCTTAAGTGTGTTTGATACCACACCCGTGACCAAAGAATCGTTGAACGATTTAAAAAAGCAGGATGTCTTATCGGAGATGATGAAGGAGTTGGGCGAACAGGTCCCAACCCTCAAAACCGTCCTGATTGACGAACGCGATGAATATTTAGCTGAAAAGATTATACAGACCGATGGGGACAAAGTGGTGGCAGTTGTTGGTGCGGGGCATGTGGAAGGCATTAAGTCCATCGTGCAATCCGGTCAACGGATAAATCTGGATGCGTTGGACCTTGTGCCTCCCGTTTCTCCTATATGGAAATGGGTTGGATGGAGTATTCCCGCCATCATCCTCGGCTCGATCGCATTGATCGGGTACCAGAAAGGGGCATTGGCGGCAGGTGAGAATGCCTTATTTTGGGTGTTAGCCAATGGCATCCCAAGTGCGATCGGCGCGATTCTGGCCATGGCCCATCCACTGACGATCATAGTGGCTTTCGCCGGCGCGCCCTTTACCAGTCTCACGCCCGTGATTGGTGTGGGCTATGTGACGGCTTTCGTCCAAGCCTACGTGCAACCCCCGGTAGTGCGGGAGTTTCAAACCGTGGCTGAGGATGTCGGCGTTGTTCGCCGGTGGTGGCAAAGTCGATTGCTTCGGGTGTTTCTGGCGTTTTTGCTTCCCACGTTGGGCAGTGTGATTGGGACATGGGTTGGTGGGACGCGAATCGTCTCGAACTTATTTTAGACAGGATGTTGAAATTGCCCGCCAGCGGCGTTCTCGGGCCCTTGTCGTGCTCACGTACTGACCGTACGCTTCGCTCGCCAAAACCCCTGCGGCCTTGCTGGACAGCCAATTTGAACATCCTGTAGGAGTGAGTTGACGGCGAATCGATTTTAGGCAGGATGTTGAAATTGCCTGCTAGCAGCGTTCTCGGACCTTTGTTGTGCTCACGTACTGAGTGTACGCTCCGCTCGCCAAAGTCCCTGCGGCCTTGCTGGATAGCCAATTTGAACATCCTGTGAAACGTGGGAAATTCTGCCCGTTTTATGTATGACGGGTCACGAATTACGGCTGTTCGGCCTTTGAGGTATGTTGAAAAATACACTTCGAGCAGGTGTAATGTATAAAGCGCCCCTCACCTACCAGCCGTTTATCCATCGCAATCTTACACCAGGCGCAAAGACGGTCGGGGATCTGTGAGTCAGGGGCTGTATCCTGTGGGCTTGTTGAAGATGATGTGGTCATGAGTGGCATTCTCGTCAAGCTGAGCTGTTCTTGTCAACGAAATGGCCACGGTTTTACATCCTCGATTATTCAGAAAAGATTGGAGGGCATCATGCCTGTATTCTTAGTATTCCTCTCCGTTCTATTCATCACGAATGTAGTGTTGGCCGAGGAGACAAAGGTGGATCCGGCAACGTTAAGTGTGTCTGCAAATGGAAAAATTCAATTGTCACCGGATACCGCGATCGTGAATCTGGCTGTAGAAACAGCGGGCAAAACATTTGTACTTGTTTCAGGAGAAAATCAGTCGAAGATGCATCGGGTCATGGAACAATTAATACGGATGGGCATTCCCAAAGAACGGATCCAGACTACGTCATTTAATGTGTCTCCCAGGTATGCGCCTGTTCAACGTAGTCGGCCACAAAAATTTGAAGAACCGCAAGCTCCAAAGATTATCGGGTATACGGCACGGAACAGGATTAATGTCGAAATTCATGATTTAGAGATGGTAGGCCGGGTCGTGGACAAAGCACTCACAGCCGGTGCCAATCGATTTTCAGGTGTGCAATGGATCCTTCGCGATCGCCACCCTGTCTATTTACGTGCGCTGAAAATGGCTGCAAAAAATGCCAAGGGGAAAGCGCGGACATTGGCGAAGGCGTTAGGGATTTCATTAGTGCGGATGCAAACCGTCCAGGAGGGTGGGGTGCACGTGCGTCCGCCTGTTCGTTCCTATGCCAAATCAGGCGTAATGATGGCCGAAGCTGCAGATGCCTCCGTTCCTATGTCGCCTGGGGAGATTAAAGTCGAGGCCCAAGTGACGCTCGTGTATGAAATCGGTCCACGTTAAGTATGGTTGTTCACATTTTTATAGTCACCATGTATTCTCGGGTGATTCATGGTTGATCAGCATTAACTTCCCAACACACTGACTCCATTGTCTATCGATCCTCACTCAACACCGCTCCCTCAAGTTCCAGCCCTAGTAGTGTCCGGGTTTTTGGGAGCAGGAAAAACGACGCTCGTACGTAATCTGTTGGAAGATGCGCAGCGTCGGGGTTTACGCCTGGCGGTGGTATCGAATGAATTTGGAGCCCTAGGCATCGATCAAGCATTGCTGGGGGGTGACAACCAGGATGGATACGTCGAATTGGAAGGCGGCTGCGTATGTTGCAAACTCTCAGATGAATTGGTGCAAACCCTTCAAGGCTTGTGGGAGCGAATGCGGCCAGATCGGGTAATTGTCGAAACGTCTGGTGTCGCATTGCCCTTCGATACGCTACTTAATTTTTGGCGTGAACCCGTGTCTCAATGGGTTGGAGATAGCATCGCGGTCGTGGTCGTGAACGCCGAACAACTGGCAGAAGGAAGAGACATAGAAGGTACGTTTGAACAGCAAGTAGACTCAGCAGACCTATTGATCTTGAACAAAACCGATCTTGTGAAGGACACCCAGGTTGAGACAGTTGAAGCACAGCTCAACCGAATGGCCCCGGGCACACCCGTGATTCACACGATAAACGCCAAGGTCGAAACCGACGTCTTATTTCCACCAGACCCGCAAACCCTAACGAAACGTCGTGAAAATAATAAGCAAGTCCCACCTCACACCCATGAGGCCTTCGAGTCCGAGGAAATACTGATTGAGAAAGGAATTGATCCTGACACCTTGCTCAATAAAGTCCGTGCCTATCAAGCTCTCCGAACCAAAGGCTTTGTCCGCACATCAAAAGGAGTGCGTCTTCTCCAAGGAGTAGGCCGACGAGTCGATCTCCTCGAACCTCCTGTCCAACCTCCTGAAAATCTCATTGGCCGAATCGTCCTGATCCGACGAAGCCACGGGCCTGGCTCCATTCATTAATTATTTTTTTTACGGTTATTC
>JAYWMS010000347.1:0-3764 GCA_035873215.1 Nitrospirota bacterium
TCGTCCATCGGTGGTGTAGATGTCCAGTACATCTACGTCACTCGCGCCTGCAGCCTGGTATTTTAAGGCCTGTTGAAAGCCTTGCACGCTGTGAAAGGTGAGGCCGTACTCTTTATGCAAGCCGGGAAGGCCATCCGGTCGCTTGATAAACTCATACCCGAGTCCTGCCTTTAACGAAGCAGAGACTTTGGCTAAATCGGATATAGTGCGAAGCGACCATTGAGAGGCGATTGGTCGAGTCACTGCCAGCGCATAGGAGTTTTCAAAACCTAAAGGACTTAGCCACCAGAGATTCCATCGAGCCAAAAATTCCGTGCGGACTTTTTGCAGGGCCTTACGCGCATTCCCAATGGGTGGTTCTTGAAGAATGCTCACGAGTCCTGTCCCGGTGTATTCAGGGTAGAGGTCGATTGCCCCGGACTTCAGTGCTTCGAAGGAGACTTGAGTGCCGGCGAGTCCCAAGCGCCGTTCGACAATCAAATCTGTTCGCGCTTCGATTAATTGCGCAAATATTTCAGCAAGCAGTTTACTCTCCATGAAATTCTTAGAACCCACGGTAATCGTTGAGGAGGATTCTGCTGTAACGGAAGGGACAGTCCAGGGTGCGGTGTATAAAATGATCAGTGAAAGGACAATACGGAGATGGGGTATGGGCCTGTAGAATATTTCTCTCAGGTAGCCCCTACATGCCCAAGGCGAAACCGATATCAGTAGCCGACGGGAATGGTCAAAAAAGTCCGTCCAGCAAGGCCACAGCCATTTTGGCGCGCGGAGCGTACTCCCAGTACGTGAGCACGGCAAACTGGCGAGAACGCCGCTGGCGGCTTTTTTCAACATTCCCGGTATGCTTAACATGTTCGCCGACTTCCATGGCGAAGAAGGGCTCGAACATAGTCATGGGTGGGGCGATGTTGAACGTCATCTGGTGTTCCAATTTGGACGATATCACCATCTTTCATGACTGCCACTCGGTCACCAAGTAAGAATGCTTCATGAAGATCATGAGTAACGAGCATCATGGTTTTACCGAGCTGCTGTTTGAGGTGGAGAAATTGTTGTTGTAGGTCATCCCGCGTCAAGGCATCGAGGGCGCCAAAAGGTTCATCCAGCAAAACCACTGTGGGATCGGCGGCCAGCGCGCGAGCAAATGCGACTCGCTGTCGTTGCCCCCCTGATAATTGTATGGGATAGCGGGTGCGATGTTCCTTGGGGTCCAGATTCACTAACTCTAGCAAACTGGCGATTCGGGACTGGATACGGTCACGATCCCAATGAAGCAAAGTCGGGACTAGCGCGATATTGCGCTCGACAGTCCAATGCGGAAGGAGTCCTCCTTCTTGAGGCACATAGCCAATCCGCCGTCGCAGTTCGACGGGATTTTCGTCGGAGCTTGTTTGCCCCTGGATTCGAATCTGGCCGGAGGTGGGTGCATCCAGTCGATTGAACATTCGCAACAATGTCGATTTCCCTGATCCGGTTTCACCGATCAGGACCAATGTTTCGCCAGATGTGACAGTCAGATTAATGTTATTGAGCGCCCGCACACCGTTTGGGTATTGTTTGTGGACCCCAATGGCTTCAAGGGCAGGCTGTGTCGCGGTGGGAGTCATGAGAGAGGTGTGACTGTGTGTGACATACAGGAGCGGTTGCTCATGGGCCTGCATCGACATCGGTGAGTTTCGCCATGTCCATGGGCCAGTGACTAGGGGGTTGTTCTCGGTTTCCTAAAGTGCCAAGATAGCCCCGAATTCCATCCCTGGTTTATTCTAGAGGGCAGTCAATCCATATTATGGTTTTGTTTGGGAGTGCATTATGACGTCATTGGTCGAAATGCGAAAGGAGCTGATCGAAGCTCGGCAGTGGACTGATCACATTTTCTCAATGATGGCTCCGGAGGCGTTATATGATCGGCCCATTCCGGAACGTCATCGAGTGATTTTTTACCTGGGTCATCTTGAGGCCTTTGATTGGAATCAACTCTGTCGGTGGAGCTTAGGAAAATCCTCGTTTCATGACAGTTTCGATACCTTGTTTGAAGCCGGGATTGATCCTGAGGAAGGGACGTTACCACAAGATCAGCCATCGGATTGGCCCTCGATTGCAGAAGTGCAGCAATACGGCAAACGGGTACGTCAGGAAGTCGATAACGTCTTAGCCAAAGCCCCTGACTCAGTCATTCAAATGGCGATCGAACATCGATGGATGCATGCAGAGACGACAGCCTATATTCTCCACCATCTATCTTCTGATAAAAAACGCCCATCGTATCTGTCCGAGCCTCGGGTCTGTCCATCTCCTGATTTCCGGTTGGTCGAGATTCCTGCCGGTCGAGTGACGTTGGGTCGTGATCCCCAAGAAGGATTTGGCTGGGACAATGAATTTTTTCGGCATCATGTGGATGTTCCGGCTTTCGCCATCAGTCAATATAAAGTGACCAATGGACAATATCGAAAGTTTGTTGACGAGGGTGGATCCCCGCCTCCATTTTGGGTGAAACATGGAAATACCTGGTGGCTGAACACGATGTTTGGCGAGAGGCCTCTACCGGAGGATTGGCCGGTGTATGTTTCGTTGAGGCTGGCTCGACAATATGCAGAATGGGAAGGGCTGGACCTTCCAACCGAAGCACAGTTTCATCGAGCAGCCTATGGTACGCCAACTGGCGTGGAACAGTCCTTTCCGTGGGGCAATGAGCCAGGAAATGGCGTGCACGGCAATTTTCATTTTGCTGATCTGGACCCGGTTTCCGTGACGGCATTTCCAGCAGGTAATAGCCCATTCGGTGTCTCGCAAATGGTGGGAAATGGGTGGGAATGGACGTCTACGCAGTTTGCGCCATTCGAAGGATTCCAAGCCTATCCCACCTATCAGGGCTATTCGGCAAGATTTTTTGATGATGATCACTTTGTCGTCAAAGGCGCATCGGCGACCACCGCACGACGCCTGCTGCGTCGCTCCTTTCGAAACTGGTTTCGACTGGGATATCCGCATGCGCATGCCGGGTTCCGGTGCGTAAAGAATTTTTAGTTCGTCCTTATATTCTGAAATCCCCCCTCGAAGAAGTCCCAGCTACGGTGGGCGAACCGGTTGTGGTATAAAATAAAAATCTTGGGAAAAACAGGTCTGGCCATCAACATTTCTTGTTTCAATGTGGCTCGTGTATTCCAAAATCGTCCATCAAGCCCTTTCCTTTGTCCTAGTTAGTTTGAGGCAAGAGCCTCTTCTAGCAATAACCAATCACCATTTTCAGTTTAGCTATTATCCGGCATCGTAACCCTGACCGTGACACCGTCAACTCCGAATTTTGCCTCTGCTTGGAATCCACGACGTTGGATTCGAGAACTCCGGCATGTGTGGCATGATACGCGTCTCTTGGTCTTATCCGCACAAATCGCTGCGATCTATGCCGCCATTCTGATTCCCTTCAAGGTGGGTATCCCCCTCATCCCCGGGTTTTCCGAACTCCGTCCTGCCAATGCGATTCCGGTCGTGGCCTCGCTGTTGTTTGGTCCGGCAGCGGCATGGGGTGCAGGAATTGGCAATGTGATTGGGGATTGTTTCGGGACATTGGGTCCAGCCAGTCTGTTTGGGTTTGTTGGAAATTTTTTCTATGGGTATATCCCATACCTGCTTTGGGGCAACATGGGCTTTCTCTCTAGCAAGAGCGAACCAATGGTCCAGTCGTGGCGGCAAGGGGTGGAGTTTGTGATCGTATGCTTCATCGCCTCGATCGTCTGCGCGGTGACGATTGGCTGGGAGATCGG
>JAYWMS010000076.1:0-2325 GCA_035873215.1 Nitrospirota bacterium
TCTGCGCTGGCCAATGGATTCATAGCAGGCTTTGGTGTCATAGGCCCCATCGCCGGAGACCTGATAAACATTACCCGAAATCTGCGTCAACAATGAAGGAAGTATCCGGCTATCATGAACGTGGCTTCCGGGAACCTCCTATGGTCAAAAAACTCATGCGGCCTCGCGGGAGTAGTATTTCAACAGACCCCAAAGCCTCTTAGAAACTAAACCCACCCTTCTCTTTATTACACTCACCATCCCAGGCCCTTGGTCAGGAGCCCATCAAACCCCTAAAGAGACCCAGGGTTTTGTTAAAGATCAGTGTGGATGTGTGGAGGGACGGAAAGCGATGGCGTTGGTAGCTGGGTGTTGGGGTTTTCATCAGGCCAATCTGCCAAACTCTAGTTACCTTGACAATACCCAGCGACTTACGGCGCAAGAAGCGGTGGATCTGTTGAGTTATATTCGTTCAACTCACTAGCCCAACAATTCGCGCAAGCTACCATCGACCCCCGTCACGACTCGGGCAAGCGCCGTAAAGTCAATCTTGTCCACGGTATCTTCCGGTGTGTGGTAGTAGCGGTAGCGAAAGTTCGCCGTATCAGTAATCATCACACCGGAATAGCCACAGTACCAGAAGGCAGCATGGTCCGACCGAAAAATGTCTTTGAGCCATCGCGGTGCTGCCAGGCCTTCCGAGGGAAACTGCGTCCGGCGAAAGCCGCGGATCACTTGATGGACGAATCGGCGCGAGCGGAGATTCCCCACAACCGCGACAAAATCCCCGGTCGTGGGATAGAACCGTTTTAGCAACTCAATCGGATATCCCTGGGACATCGGTTCCGAGAAATAGCAACCGATCGTTTCCAGCGAAATCATGCCTAGCACATTCTCGCCTTTCGTTTGACATTCCTGGGCGTATCGCAAGCTCCCCATGGCGTCCGTCATGTAATACGGTGACTCTTCGTTGACGAAGAACACAAACCGTATGGTGCGTGCCGCGGATACCTGTGCAAAGATCCTCGCCAGGGCCAATGTGGCAACGACGGCCGATCCATTGTCGTTGGCACCGGGACTTCCTGGTACGGTATCGTAGTGCGCTCCAACAACGACCACTTCCTTGGGCAAACGCTGACCCGTTCGCTCCACGTCGACATTCCATACGACCTTTCCGTTGACGCTGATCTCCTGTCGGCGCGGTTGATAACCCGTCGCTTGAAGCGTCCGCTCGATAAACTCTGCTGCTTCGACAAGCTTCTCGTATCGGTGCGACACATTTCGCTCGCCAATGTCGTGAGCCAATACGGTCAAATCTTCCTCGAGTGTCCTGGCCAGCACTGTTTGTTGAGCCTCGAGCGCGGGAGGTGTGCCACGAAAAGACTTGCCTGGCATACGGATCATCAACCACCAGGCAAAAAACAATGCGGCTGTGAGAGCAACAGCAACAAGCAAGGTGATCGTGATGACAAACGGCATAGCGTGCAAAATCCCTGTCGGCGAGCTTCGGTGGATACCACGGGCTTGCTCCGTGGTTCAGTACGTGGGAATGGCAAGTTAACGGGCTGCAAAGAATATCATACGTTTTCGCCGAAGGGCGATACCCTCCTTCATGCACACACGACGCCCTCGCATGGTCAACACACTCATGCGGCCTCGTGGTAGTCGTAGTTCCGCCAGCCACCTTCATTTGAAACAGAATCCTACCTTCTCTGTTTCGCAGCCACCATCCGAAACCTTGGTCAGAACCCCACGAAGGCATTAACGAATCACGGGATTGTGTAGGAGATCGGTATGGATTTGTGGAAGGAAGGAAGAGCTTACAATGTATATCCAATTAAACAGTGGGGTCGAGTTTTGTGACCATACGGGGATTTCCATAATGTGACAAGCATTAATCTTTTTATTTTGAAGGAACTGGAAAATTGTTTTTAGGTTTGAGTAAAACAAGCGGTTCAGGTGGAAATGGTTTGGGAGGTAGTGCTGAAGGAGTCATCTTTTTTTTGTATACTTGGAGGAGAGTAGGTCCCCAAACTGTTCTCAGGGCTGATTAATATGGATGCACGTCGAAGACAAGAACGATTCACCCAATGGTTATCATTATTCCTTTCTGGCATCGTTTTTTTGTTGATCCTGGTGATGTTGTTGGCTGGGAGGCAGGAGAATCCAGAAATCGTCCTCCGCATCACGGGGGCTTTTCTGGTGGCCGTGTTTCTGTTTCGGTTTTTGACTCGGAAAGACCGGCGGCGGGCGGCACTGCGGAAACAACCCTTTCCAGCAGCCTGGGAAACCATCTTGCAGCGCGAGGTGCCGTATTTTCAGACACTCGATGAACCGGAGCAGGAC
>JAYWMS010000086.1:0-6827 GCA_035873215.1 Nitrospirota bacterium
TGGCCAATTATGCCAGGTTGCCCCAATGATTGCAGGTAGTTTGTCATGCTAAAAGGCCTTAACTTAGTGCCATTCGGGTCAGGAACCTTTGTTCGGAGAGTAGAATTTAGGGTCAGACTCGATTTTATCCGCGATCCGGAGATGATCGAGCGGCACTGGGAGGGGATTGCCGCCTATGCCAAACCCGAGAACAAGGTCTCGCTGGGGTTCGTGGAGGGGCTCAACAATAAGATCCGGGTGATTCAACGAAGGGCGTATGGGTTACGCGATGAGGAGTATCTCCGCCTGAAAGTCTTGACCTATATGCTCAAGCCCATCTGAAAAACAACCCAGAAGCACCCACTCACTTGGGAGAAGAGCCACAATTTGTTTTACCTAGACGACGCGGTAATGCGATCTTTAATCACATCAAATGTTGCTTTGGGGATCACCTTCTTGGCTACAAGTTCACCTCGCAATCTATAAGGCCGACTCGCCACCACTTTCTCAGCCATACCTTTCGTCAAGCCCAAAAACAACACGAGATCATTGGCCGAAGCTTTGTTGATATTGATAGGAGATAGTGATCCTTTCAGTGGCGGCGTCACGACTACCCGCTCTGATGGAGGTCTTGGCTTGGACACGATCATGGGTGGCTTCGATGCTTTTTTCTTTTTGGGCATCGCCGGCTCAACGGGTTTGGCCAGGCGTTTCTGCTTCGATTCCCTCGCATCTTTCAACTCTTTTTGATACCGTTGCACGGTATCGCGCAATGCACGATTTTGACTTCTCGTTTTCTGATATTCTCGTTGAAGCCTCCCCAATTTGGATCCCAGGATTTCCGTTTTTTTCTCAACTTCAGCTTCACGCGCAACCAGCAACTCACGTTCGTTTTCACGCCCTTCCTTGATGCGCTGAATTTCGGATGCCATTAGCTCCAAGTCTGATGTAATCTTTTCATTCCGACTTTTAAGATTGCTATTTTCCTGCTCCAAGGCTTCACGCATCATTCGGTTTTTCTCAAGCTCAGTCTTTGCCGATTCCATATCAGCGACTGCGCCTTCATACTGGCCCTTCGACACCATACAGCCCGAAAACACCATCACGCAGAACAGGGCCATTGCCCCACGCACACATCCTCGAGATTTCCATTCAATACCGTGATTCATACCGTTCATCCGCTCCTCACTGATTTTCAAAAGTTTGAAGGCCGACCCTTGACTTGAATGGCCCCCTGCGCATGACTGAGCTCACATTCAAACTGCCCCCTACGTACAAGATTCTAGCATGTAACGCATCAGTGCTTTTGTCAATAGGCACTGCATTGCCACACCTACCCACCTGTGTTAAAAATCAATTAGCCCTCTATCGTACCAAGGAAGTCAACCGACAATAACACGTAGCCGCAACACTCCCATTTCTCACGATTAGATTTTTCGCCTGTGAAAGCCAACATTCATGGATGAGTTTAGCCCTGGCCTGGCAGCTCTTTTAGGGTTGCTGGAAGGCCTGACCGAATACCTTCCTGTTTCGTCCACGGGTCATTTAATCCTGCTCGGACATCTGTTGGGTTTTAATGGTGAGATGGCAATAACAGTCGAAATATGCATCCAACTCGGTGCGGTTTTGGCCGTTGCTGTGTATGAGCGGGAGAAAATCAAAACGTTGTTGTCGCAGGCATACATCCAGCAACGTGAACTATTTCAACCAACGTCATCCTATGATTCTTCTTCTGCTCCACAATCCTGGACCAGCCGACTCCAACTATCCGCCAAGAAACATCATCACTTATGGTTTATCATTGGATTAGCGGCAGCATTTTTACCTGCCGCCTTTGTGGGCTTATTAGCTCATGACTGGATCGAAAAGCACCTGTTTTCTCCCAAAGTTGTCGCCGTGAGCCTGATCGTTGGCGGCATCATCATCTTTATTGTCGAGACATGGCCAAAGGTTGTACGGATATCCACGTTGGAAAACATTCCCGTTCGCTCCGCGATCGGTGTGGGAATTGCCCAATGTGTCGCACTCATACCAGGCATGTCACGATCCGGATCAACGATTGTTGGGGGACTGCTGCTCGGGTTGGATCGAAAGGTTGCAACAGAATTTTCTTTTTTTCTTGCGCTTCCCACGATGTTTGCCGCAACTGGTTATAAATTACTCCAATCATACCACCTCTTTACGCTAAACGACGTGTTTGCTTTACTCATCGGAATGGTCGTCTCTTTCATCGTGGCATGGGTTGTCATCGCTTCATTCTTGACGTATGTCAAACGACATACCCTCAAGGTCTTTGCCTACTACCGAGTTGCCCTTGGTTTGGCCTTACTTGCCGTGTTGTAAAAGAACTAGCTCAGCTCCTTCTAATTAAAAAGAATCCTATGAGTGTTCAATGTTCCCGTCATTTCATCCGCCCGAACCCAGGGGAATCAAGACACCCTTTTCCCCGTGAACCTGAAGGGAACATTGGGTCGAGAACGCAGCTGCCTGGGTTTTTCAGCACTCCATTACCGAGAATAGTGTTGCGGCTGGCGATCCCGTAAAAGATCATTATACGGATTGATCGATTTCTGGCGAGCATCATTCACATCCACCTCCACGATCCCAACGTCTTCCTCATCGGTCGAAGCCCGACGGAGAATCTCCCCCGTCGGTGAGACCACTTCACTCTTACCAATGAATTTGAGTACCGGCTTCCCTCCTCGTGATTCATGACCGATCCGATTAGCGGTCACCCCAAAGACTCGATTTTCCAAGCATCGTGTCACCATCGCGTCAGGGCAATGAGGCAACACCAAGTTGGAAGGATGGCACAAGATATCCGCACCTTTGAGGGCTAATGTTCTGGCAGCCTCGGGGTAGAACCAATCAAAACACACCATGAGACCCACACGCGCCCAGCCAATATCCCAGACTTGAAAACCCGTATCCCCGGGAGTAAAAAACAATGTTTCTTCAAAAAACAAATGGGTTTTGCGGTAGAGTCCAAGAAACCCTCCAGGTCCGACGAGGATTGCTGAGTTATAACAGCGATCATCCACCTGTTCCGCCAGCCCCACCACAAAATGCCGACCCTGTTCCCGGGCCAATGTTATGAATGTTTGGGTGGTAATCCCTTCGGGAATGGGCTCTGCTAACGCCATCACTTCATCTTGAGCAATAAACTGGTACCCCGTGAAAGCAAATTCCGGAAGAACCAGTAAATCGCAATCAACCGAGGCAAGTCGATCCGTTACTCGTTTAAGGTTTGTCGCGATAGCTCCGAACTCCGGATCAAATTGAAAGTACCCGATTTTCACAAGACGTCCTTATGCCTCGAGGAATCTATAAGATTCCCTTGAGGCTCCAAGGGTATCTTCGCCAAATTTTGGAATGTTGAAAAAGGCTGCCAGCGGCATTCTCGCCAGTTTTCCGTACTCAGGCACTGTGAGTACGCTCTGCGCGCCAAACCGGCTGCAGCTTTGCTGGACCCATTCCCGTCAGCTACTGGTATCGATTTCGTCTAGGACATTTATGGGCCATGTGAGAGAGAAACTCAACAGGCCACTTTCGTGATCCGTGATGAGTGTTACGCGACGCGTAAGAAGAAAACAATAATCCTACACTATCCATGATGGATGCCTTTTCATGACCATTCACGTTTTAGGGACCATGACTTAGGGTTTAAGAGAACGCCGCTGGTGGCTCCTCCGACCAGGCTCAGGACAGGCTTTTTCAACACTCCTTTTCAGCCTCCTGCTCAACAAAAAAGCGGACAGGAGGATACCCTGTCCGCTTTCCTTAGGCTTCCTATGAGTCCAAAGCTTAATGAACTTCTTTGAGATGCATCACGGCACCCTTGGCATGATCGGTGGCCACTCCGGCATGCCCCTGCTTGCCATGATTGATGGCCTCCTCCAACTCGTGAACACCCTCATCAAGATGAGGATTTTTCATTTCTTTTTGTGCAGCTTGGGCATGACCCAGAGCCACGACAGCATGCTCCACAATGGCATCAGCATGCCCCATGCCCCCATGTTCAACTGCTTCCTCCGCATGAGAAATGGCTTCATGAACATGTGCATTACCACCAGCCAAAACCGGACTTGCAACAAACGCGAGCGCCCCACTAACAAGCACTGCTGCAAGAAGAGCTTGTTTCTGCATTCCCGACCTCCTCCGGATAGGGTTAAGGACAAAAACTCCGATGGATATCATAAAAAGATTTCCCAAGATGTTACATATATCCTCGCACGCCTAACCCTCGTAGATCAAGACGCCTGCTTGTCTACTGGTGCCGTTAACTTTTGCAAAAGCTTGAGGTCTTTTTCTGCGGGGGCGGCAAAATCCCGACTCCATTCCCACCAGGATCCAGGATAGTTTCTCACCTTTTCATACCCAATGAGTCGTAAGAGGAAATAGACCCAGGCTGATCGAACTCCACCTAAACAATACGTTATCACTTCCTGGCCTGAATGGAGACCGAATTCAGCAAACAACCCGCGAACCATTCCCAGATCTTTGACGGTTCCATCCGGATTCAAAAATCCGTTCCAGGAAATGTTGATGGCGGAGGGGATATGCCCAGCTCTCGGCAACCCATCGATTTCCTTTCCCGCATATTCTTCCGTACTCCTCGCATCGAGTATGAAAGTCTCGGGGTGGGGCCGTTTAACCAATTTTTTCAGTTCGTCCTTCATCATCATGACTTCTGGTTTGAGGGAAACCTGAAAATCGCCTGGTGCTGGCTTGACCGGTTGATGTTCAAAAGGCCGATGTTCCGCTGTCCATTTCACCCAGCCACCATCCAAAACCAAGAGGGAAGGATGCCCTAAATATTCCAGCATCCAAAACATGCGTCCTTCATCCCCCCAATTGTCAAAGGGATTCGAATAAATAACGACATCACTGGAATTGTTGATTCCCAGGGCGCGGATATGTTGTTCCAACCGAGCGGTATCTGGATCCAATAAACCTTTCGCAGTGGCCGCAGGATCGCTATAGTCATGCCAAGACGTCTGAACTGCCCCAGGGATATGTGAGGAATACGCGGCAGCCCCTCGAACATCTAGGATGACTAAACCGTCTCGCCCCAGATTTTGCGCTAGGGTTTCTGTGTCAATGAGATAGGTACGTGACATGGTGCAACTTCACTTCATGTAAAAAATTATCCGTTTCGACTCTCCTCGCCATGAGATCCGGCAGGTGCGCTACATCCTAATCGCGGATCAACTGACTGTTCTTGAAGAGCCACTTTCAAGGTATCATTTAAAGGAAATTCCCGTTGATAAATCACAAAACGATAGGGGTCATCAGATCGCAATCCGTACGAATCGCGTAACATCATATGCTGGCCATCCGTCAGAATATGATAACGAACACGCGTTTCCAGAACCAAGTCCTTTTGATTATGCGGGATTTCGTAGGAAAACTGATAATCCCGACTAGCCAACGGTAGCAAGCGGTTGTCATACAGTTCAAGGATAACCGGCTGCCATAAGATCCAGCGGCCCATCGTCTCTTCATGTTCTGAGAGTACCTCACCATTAGGATCTTTGACTCGGAATTCTACAGTAAAGTGCCGATCGGGGTCTCCCGTCGGAATCTTATGCCCGGCTCCGGCATTAATGAGGGTCAATGTGAAATTCACTTCCTGGCCGGGTCCAGGGTTCGGATTATCCGATTTGACCTGAATGGCCACCGCGCGCTTGATCATCTCGGGATCATGCCCCCCTCGCCAAAGATGACGACGACCCTGTCGAATCGGCCCGCCTTCCGCCACAGGCCGACTAATAGTCGGCATATGGCAAGTCTGGCAGGTAAAGCCTTTTTCCTTCATAAAATATTGGCCTTCATATTCCGCATAGGTTCCACACGGCCCGACGTTGTAAAACTGGAATGGACCGGACACCACGTTGTGACACCGATAGCATACCGCTGTGGTTCGAAATGCTGGATCATATTCTGTCGGATGCGGAGCCACCGAGTCATCAAATGGGCCAAAAATAATGCCATTCCGCACATGACATGCTGCACAGGTGACCCCTTCTTGCTGATACGCCTCATCGTACCTGGGATTCGGTTCCTGAACGGCTTTTTCCACACGATCACGGGGAATGCTCTTGATGAGAGTCGGCTGCTGATTTTCCAATGGAGTGTGGCAATTGAGACATACCCAAATATTGTCATCCTTCTTCCAATAGGCCTGAAAGAATGGGTCGGTATAAGCATGCGCATGAATACTCTCTTTCCATTCCTGATAAATACTTTGGTGACAACGACCACATTCCTCTGCCTTAAGACTATTGAGGCCCACAGGAATAGCCTGATGCGGAATAGCCCTGGCATAGTCTTGGCGTAGACCAAAAATCACAACAGGACGTAGCTCGGTGTAAAAGAAATAGACCAGAACCGGAGCGATGAGAAGAAAGAGAAGAAAAAAAACTCGCCATCGTTTTGATCGTCGCCGTCGTCGTCTCAACATAGATTACACTTCTAGCAATGTGGAAATATGTTGTTCTACGGAGGCGGCTAACGCTTGCAGGCTATAGCCACCCTCAAGTGATGACACAATCCGACCCGAAGCATGGGTATTCGCGATGCCCGCAACGATTTTGGTTAAGGCGCCATAACCATGTTCCGTCAACCCCATGCTGGCTAAGGGATCATCCCGATGCGCATCGAATCCGGCAGAGATCAGGACGAACTCAGGACGAAACGCATCTGCAGCCGGTACAAGGATCCGTTGAAAGATATCCTGATATGCCTCATCCCCCTGCCCCCCAGACAGTGGGACATTAATCGTTGCTCCAACCCCCTTGCCTCTTCCTCGTTCATCTTCAGAGCCAGTGCCGGGATAATGGGGATAC
>JAYWMS010000459.1:0-3500 GCA_035873215.1 Nitrospirota bacterium
TCCCCTTGACGTTCAGGATGGCGGAATCGGCTGATGACGGCTTTTCCCTCATGCAGGACACCGGCATTGGCCGTAAAAACCAAGTCCGGTAAGCCTTTGACCGGGGTCATCCGTTCGAGCTTGGCACCAACATCGTGTTCAAGTACGTGAGCCAGGTTGTGCCATTGGGCTTTGCTTTTCTCCGAATCAGTGGCATCGGAAACACGCATCCAGGGGTTGATCTCATACTCGATCCCAAAATGGTCAGGTGGACAAACCAGCAATCGTGCCATGTGTGTTACCCGTGCCAGCTGAGTTCTCTGGCGAGCTGCTGGAGAAATGATGAGGAATCCATGACGAGGCCAACTGCTTGAAAGCTTCCACGGTCACTCAGTTTCGTCGGAACAGCAGGATTAATGTCTACGCATACGGTTGGAACCTTGGCGGGTAAACAATTTCCGGTTGCGATGGCATGCAGTGTGGTCGCAACCATGAGGGCAAGTCCTACACCCGGAAGTGCGTTGCGCATGGCGGATTGGGCTTTGACAGAATCGGTAATGACATCGGGCAAGGGACCGTCATCACGAATGCTTCCTGCTAAGACCATCTCTACATTCTTATGGACGCACGATGCCATGATACCGTCTTTAATCAGTCCTGACTCAACTGCTTGTTTGATACTTCCTGCTGCGCGTACACGATTGATCGTTCTCAGATGGTGTTCATGCCCATGAGGAACGACATTCCCTCCACAAAGGCCGTATCCGAGGGAGGTGCCAAACATGCTGGCTTCCATGTCGTGCGCAGCTAAGGCATTCCCGCAGAATAATACATGAATGAATCCTGAATCGATCAGCCAGGAGAGGGCATCACGCCCGCCAGCATGGACGATGGCGGGGCCGCCAACGATTAAGACTTTTGTTCCCAGGTCTTGATCAGCAGCCGCTTCTCCCTGTGTGAGGGACTTCTGACGGTTGTCTCGAATCATCCGCATCCGTTTGGCGATGTCAGCGACAATATGTTGATGTGGACGTTCCGACGAAACCTGTGCTTCCATAAACGCAAAGACGTCTCGTTCTTTGGGACGTTCCAATGGAAACACGCGGACGCCATTTCGTCCGGTCACAATGTGATCACCTTTTTTAACTTCCGCCATCGGAATGGTTCGTGCTGCTAGTGGAGTTGTGGTGACGCGAATCGCTAAGTCCATTTCAATGGCTTCCACGTCGACCCACTGGCTCTTTAGGCGTATCTGAGTGGGGAGATGGGAGGTCGAGTAAAATGCATCTGGCAGCACCCCGTCCTTTGGCGCTGCTTCTATGGCGCAGTCGGCAATCTGTTGGACGGTCGCCCCGTGTGGCTGGATGGCTTGCAGGATTCCCTCCAGGAGGGCTTGAGTGTCGGCGTGTACTTTGATTTTCGTGAGTGATGATTCTTCGCGGGTGGCACCGATTTTTATGTCATTCATGTCAAAGGTGCCGCCCATCTGCAAAATGGTGTCAAGGACCTTTGCCAGAATCAACGAATCAATGATGTGGCCTTCAAGCGTCACGGTTTCAGTCTGCATACTATTATCCTATCACGGTTTGAGTTCTGTTCAATATGATGTGTTCTGATTCGGCCATTTGCTTGGGATAGTTAAGAAATAGAGATGGGATTTTGCCCTAGGCGCGTTTATATCTCAATGGTATACTGACCCTATGTATTCTATCTCTAACACACGGATCTTTCGGAGCTGTAGCCTGGGGGTGGTGCTCTGGCTCATCTGCCCCGCTTTGTCGTTGGCGAGCGAGCCGGGAATCTTTCGCGCATTTACAGACCATATTTCAATGCAGATTACGAAGGATGTCTATGACTTTTCCGAAGCCCAAGCGTGCACGGAATGGTTTTATCGAAAACTACGCAAACCGCCCTTTGTTAAGCCGGAGGTCGAACGTACATCGATCCGAGCCATAGATGGAGGATCAGAAGAACATCGGTGTGCCGGACAGTATCCGGATGGTATTGACAGTGCGCGTGAACGTTTTTCGCAAACCCAATCGACGTTGTCGGTCAGTCTGACTTTTTACCAGTTTGCGCTGCTCGCCGATAAGAACGATGATGAAGAATATGATGCTGTTGAATTAGAAGATGTGCTGGAGTCGGTTGGTGTGGTGTTTCGAGTCAATGAACAACATCTTCCGCAACTCACACAGAAATTTGATTCCGTTCGCCAAACCACTGAAATTGAGGTGCTGACAGACGGCATGCAACAATTGTTTCAGAAAGGGTATCGATTGACGGAATTCGACCAAGGTCAGATGAATCGTATCACGAGTGGGAATCCCACCCCGTAAACTGGGAAGCAGAGGTTCTATAAGTTGCTCATGCGTTCGACTGCTTCCCGAGACCGGCTTCGAACGGTCTGATCCCAATCTTCCTTCATGGTATATTCTAATTTCTCCTTGGCCTCTAAGGCCCGCATCCGTCCTAGCGCGAGGGCTGCTGAGCTTCGGACATACGCATGGTCATCCTCCAGGGCGCGTATGAGCAACGGAATGCTTTCTTGGTGTAGCAAGACGCCCATGTGACTGGCCGCCATTCCTCGAATCCTATGCTGTTTGTCGCCTCGGGATGTTTTAAACGTTTTGATCAAGACATCCGCCATTTCCGGAGCCAGGTCTTCTAATCCTTCTTTCTTGTAGTCATTCAGTTCAATCATTTCTACGGTGAAATCAAACCGCTTGCGCAGTGACTTTTCTTTCTGGAATTGCTCCATGAGCCGTTCACTTGTCTTCCGACGGTGTTTGCCGCGTTGCACCTTGCGAACGCTGACCCACAGCAGCAAACAGACTGCGAACCCAAGGAACACGAGGGGAACCACTTCGTCAATGATGAAATCCTGCGTATCGAAGTCCAGATGGTTCCATCCCCAAATGGCCGAGACGATCAATCCCACCAAGAATAAGACTGATGGCACACTGGCCTTTCCGCGATGATTGTGGAGGAATCTGTCGTCACCCGCTATGGGAGCGTTGGGAAAGTCTGCCAGCAGCGTTCTCGCCCCTTTTTCACTTTCGGGCTCACAAACTTGGCGCTTTTCGCACCGTTCGCTCTCACGTACTAACATGTACGCTCCGCCTGCCAAATAGGCTGCAGCCTTGTCCGAGGAAAGGGGCGTCTTGGTGCACTTGGGTTTGGGCGGGGAAAACACCAGGACTTTTTGAACACTTCCAGATGGTTCTCGTTTGCAGCATAATTGCCCTGTGGTATGTAAACCTAATGTAAATTTAAAGTAGTCAACGGTTCTGTTGTGGCTTGGATGGTCGCATGTCGGTGAACTTAGGTTGTGGTGAATCCTTCGAGGATCTCAATCACTTGCTGGCAGCGTTGCGCCTGAATCTTTTCCTCTCGGCTTTGATAGATCGTCACCAGGTTTCTGAGCATTCTGATGAGAATCTGTTGATTTGAACTAGTGTTCAAATAGCCCAGTTCAAACCCATGGCCCGATTCGCGAAGAATGCGTGAACATTCTACTTGGG
>JAYWMS010000461.1:0-1771 GCA_035873215.1 Nitrospirota bacterium
GGCCGAAATTCTGTCGAATCCACCCGTTTGCACCCAAAGAGCAAGTAGCCGGATATGACCAACTGTTTGAGCAGCTTCAAGCATGGCTTGCCGAGATAACCGGATTTGCCGCCGTGTCCTTACAACCCAATGCCGGGTCGCAAGGGGAATATGCCGGACTCATGGTGATTCGGACCTACCACGAACAGGCAGGTGACACAAACCGAAATGTGTGTCTCATCCCGGTCTCCGCTCATGGAACCAATCCGGCCAGTGCTGTCATTGCCGGGTTGCAAGTAGTTCCCATCGCTTGTGATTCGCAAGGCAATATCGACATCACCGATCTTCAAGCCAAGGCGGCGCAACATCACGACCAACTCGCCGCATTGATGATCACGTATCCCTCAACGCATGGAGTCTTTGAAGAAACGATTCGACAAGTCTGCAGCATCGTGCACGAGCATGGCGGACAGGTGTACATGGATGGGGCGAACATGAATGCCATGTTGGGACTATGTCGACCGGGTGACATTGGCGCTGATGTGTGTCATCTCAATCTGCACAAAACATTTTGCATTCCTCACGGCGGCGGGGGACCAGGCATGGGACCGATTGCGGTCGCTCCCCACCTTGCCCCATTTTTACCGGGACATCCTGTTCGGAATCCCAGCGGCAAACAGGCTATGGGAACCATATCGGCCGCACCCTATGGCAGTTCAAGCATTCTCCCCATCTCCTGGGCATTTATCGCCATGATGGGAGGCGATGGCCTTAGGAGAGCCTCAAGCATCGCGATTCTCAACGCCAATTACATGGCCAAACGGCTGGAACAGTATTATCCCGTGTTGTATCGAGGAAAAGACGGATTCTCAGCCCATGAATTTATCTTGGACACCCGGCCGTTCAAAAAATCTGCGGATGTCGAGATCGAAGATATTGCCAAGCGTCTGATGGATTTTGGATTCCACGCACCGACAATTTCCTGGCCCGTGGCCGGGACAATGATGATCGAGCCGACAGAAAGCGAAACCAAAGCCGAATTAGACCGGTATTGTGAAGCCTTGATTACGATTCGAAAAGAAATTGAGGCGGTTGAGAAGGGACAATTACCCAAGGACGACAACCCCTTGAAAAACGCCCCCCACACCATAGAAACAGTCATCAGCTCGACGTGGAAACACCCATATTCACAAAAACAAGCCGCCTACCCTGTTCCGTGGCTCACAGTGAATAAGTTCTGGCCATCCGTGTCCCGGATCGATAACGCCTATGGTGATCGAAACCTGCTCTGTACGTGCCCATCAGTGGAAAGTTTTCAAAGCGAGCCGAAGAAATCATAGGTAGGCGAATTTATTGCGTCTACTGGTTCAACACCGCCACCAGTATATCCTTCCACGTCAGAATCCCCTCAATCTTTCTGCCCTCCGTAACCACAGGCAAACACGAGACGTTTCCTTCCCTGAGAATCTGGGCGGCTTTTTTTGATGGGGATATCCTTGGAGACGGCAATTAGTTTCCGAGTCATAACCTGATGTACGCGTTTTTGCAATGTCGAAAGATCGGGTTCTGTTTCTGAAAAAGTTCCCAAAAACGGGCTCACCGCTTTAAATAAATCACGGTCAGAGATCACGCCAACAAGCTGCCCCCTGCTCACGACCAATTAATGGTGAAATTGAACCTGTCGAAATATATCTTGGACGGTTTCGAGGGAATCATCCATCTCCACCGTCACGACGCGCTGTTTCATGATAGACTCAACGGTCATAGAGAATCTCTTCCGACTGACATGTCT
>JAYWMS010000099.1:0-3820 GCA_035873215.1 Nitrospirota bacterium
CTAAATACGGTCATTGAGGAAGAACTGCGAGTGGGAGTGGGTCGAAATGCGGTTCCGGTGGGTGGTGCGGGGATGGTTGCGGAGGTTCTCAATACTGTCGGGAAGGAAGTCAAGGACAGTATTCTCACATCCTTGGAAACGAAGAATGAAAAACTGACCGAAGAGATTCGCGCGAAGATGTTCGTATTTGAAGATTTGGAATTTGTCGATGACCGAGGCATGCAGGAGTTGTTACGTGAAGTCAGTAAGGAAGACTTGATGATTGCTCTCCGTGCTGCAGATGACGTGCTCAAAGACAAGTTCTTCAAGAACATGTCGAGTCGAGCTGCAGATGCGCTCAAAGATGATATGGAAGCCAAGGGCCCGGCCAAACTGAGTGATGTGGAATCCAGTCAGCGGACAATCCTGAAAATTGCACAAAAACTAGCCGCGGAAGGTCGTATTGCTCTTGGAGGCAAGGATGCCGAGCAAATGGTCTAAGGTCATAAAAGAACCGAGCAATGGCTTGGCTATTGAAAACTGGGAGGCAGTTGATCTTCAAGCTGAACGACTAGCCAGGGAGCAGGCGGAAAAAGACAAGGAACCTCCTCATGATTGTTCCCAGCTTCAACAGGAAGCTTTTGAGGCTGGCTTGGTTCAGGGTCGCGAAGAGGCCAGGAATCCCGCAGAAGTAGAGGTGCAGCGGGCGTTAAGCCTTGTGGCTCAAACAGAACAGCTTCGATTGGAATCCGCCAGGCAGGCGGAGTTCAATATCGTTGAATTAGCTCTGGCTATGGCCAAAAAGGTCATTCACCGGGAAACTTCTCTTGATGCCGGCATTGCCGTGGAGCAGGTACGTCAGCTCGTTCAATCGATTGCGGAAAAAGGTTTGATCACGGTTCGGGCCCATCCGAGTGAGATGGCGCATTTGCAATCCTTCCGGGCATTCGTGGTGTGTGCTGACGGAGAACCGGCTCGTTTGAGTTTCGAGGGCGATGAGTCCATCCAGCCCGGAGGCTGCATCGTCGAGTCTAGTCAATATTTCATCGATGCCACGGTGGAGACGCAACTAGATAAAATCTGGCAGGAGATGATCAAGCCTAATGTCGAACCCGACATCGAACCCGACACTACTCCACCGTCTTGATCGTATCAACCCCGTTTCCATCGATGGTCGTGTCAGTCGGGCTGTAGGGCTCACGATTGAAGGGACTGGACCGGTCTCGTCTATCGGACAATCCTGCCGTATTGTCACGAATGATGACGAGGCTGGTGTAGAAGCGGAAGTCATAGGTTTTCGAGATGACCGAGTTTTGGTCATGCCCTTGGGCGATGTTCGTGGCATAGGTCCGGGCAGTCGCTTGATCTATGAGGATCGTACTCCTACGGTGGGAGTGAGTACGGCGCTGTTAGGCAGAATTCTCGACGGCATGGGGCGACCGATCGATGATAAAGGTCCCGTTTCCTCCTTAGAAGCCTATCCCCTTTATAGTCCTTCCCTAAATCCGTTGGATCGAAACCGTATCTCGCAGCCTCTTGACTTGGGTGTCCGTGCTATCAATGCGCTGTTAACCTGCGGGCAGGGTCAAAAACTAGGCATTTTTTCCGGGAGTGGTGTAGGAAAGAGTGTCCTCCTGGGCATGATATGCCGACATACGGCTGCCGATGTGACAGTCCTCGGGTTGATCGGGGAGCGAGGTCGTGAAGTCAAAGAGTTTATCGAGAAGGAAATTGGAGAAGAAGGGCTGCGTCGAACCATCGTGGTGGCTGCAACCTCAGATCAACCCCCGTTGGTCCGGCTACGAGGAGCATTTATTGCCACGGCCATCGCCGAGTATTTTCGCGATCAAGGGAAAGATGTGCTCTTGTTGATGGATTCATTAACCCGTGTGGCCCATGCTCAACGAGAAGTCGGTTTGGCTGCGGGAGAACCACCGACTTCGAAGGGCTATCCACCATCGGTCTTTGCCGTGTTGCCAAAAATTCTGGAACGAGTGGGCCCGATTGCTCGCGGATCATTGACAGGTTTGTACACGGTGTTAGTCGAAGGAGACGACTTATCAGACCCGGTGGCAGATTTCATTCGAGCCATTTTGGACGGACATATCGTGTTGAGCCGGGAATTGGCGTCGCGTGGACATTTTCCGGCCATTGATATTTTGCAGAGTATCAGTCGTGTCATGCCGGATATCGCAGATTCTACGCATATAGCAGCGGCACGCATGATTCTTGACCTACTTGCCACGTATAAAAACGCTGAAGATCTGATCAATTTGGGTGCCTATCGAAGTGGAACCAACCCACGTCTGGACATCGCGGTGGCCATGATGGAAAACCTCCGACCCTTTCTCCAACAGGAAGTTGTTGATCGGGCTGACCTGGCAAGTAGTTTGCAGTGGTTGCATCAACTAATAACTGGGGCTCAGGAAATGGGTAAAAAATTCACGGATGGTAGGCAATGAACCTAGGAAATGTTGTCCGGTTTCGTAAACAAGTTGAGGACCTGATCAAAGAGGAATTGGCCCTTGCCGAGTGGGAAAAAAGCCAAGAAAGGGCCAAAGAACAAGGACTTCGACAAGACATGGACCAGCTGGCCAGAGAGTTGGAACAAAAATTGCGTCATGGCGTCAGTGGTGCGTATGCGGCGGAACGTTATCGATGGTTGGAAGAGACAGGCCAGACTCTGGAACGACAAGCTGAAGCGATCAAACGGCATGACGAAAAAATTGCAGGGTTGCAGGACAAATTGAAAGAAGCTCACCAGGGACGTCGAGTGATCGAGGTAATCATGGCAAAAGAACAAGCGAAGAAGAAGCAGCGATACACTCGAATCGAGCAGCGAGAACAGGATGATTTAGTCAATCTACGGTATCTGCGGCCGGGGAGCGAGATGTAAAGCCATGGCAAGGATGCGTGTATACAAATGGTGGATCCTGGTCGCTCTCTGTGTCATCGGGCTAACCTGGCTACCGGTCTACGGGATTGAGAAAGTGTCACCGGGAACCCAAGATGGCAAGGGAACAGCCCAAACGACTGATGCACATAGTCGTCAATCGAAGTTCTTAGACCATGATTCGACAGCCGAAGCCGAAGATGCGCAGGTCAAGTCTCCGGAGATGACACTGGTCCAGCAATTAGAAGCGCGGGTCAAAGAGTTGGATGAACGTGATCAGGTGCTTGCTTCCGAGGAACAGCGTCTTGAGACATTACGTCAGGATTTTGAGGCACTTGCCCGTGAACATGCCCGAGCCATTGCCGAAGCGGCGAAGTTCCGGGAAGCCAACAAAGAGCAAAAAAAGATCGATCCGACTCTGAAATCTCTCGCGCATCTGATTAAAGTCTATGACGCGATGGATTCGGAAGAAGCCGCTGTGAGGTTGGAAAAAATGAAGGAACCATTGGCCTTAGAAATTCTGGCCGGGATTAAGGAAAAAAAAGCTGCGAGCATGTTAGCCGGGGTCGAGCCGGGCAAAGCTGCCAGACTGTCCGAAGGGTTACGCAATTTTGGATCGAAGAAGAAAACGGCAAAACCATAAATTCGTATGATGAACATAATGAATACGATGTTTAGAGGAACGTACACGTGAATCCGATTGTTGCTCTTGCCCAGCCAGAACTTTCTTCTCCGTCCCCCCTAGCCGCCAATAGCGGATCAGTGCCAGCCATCCTTGCAGGCGTGACGAGCCAGTCGGGTTCGCTTCCGTTTACTTCAGTATTTGCTCATGCACAAAATGCTGGGCAGAAACCTCCTGCAGAGCATGCTCCTACAACAGGCAAGACTCCTCTTGGCAAAAATGCGACGGAAAGCAATGAAGAGGTGAGTTCTGAACAACCTGCAGCG
>JAYWMS010000056.1:0-8634 GCA_035873215.1 Nitrospirota bacterium
ACCCTTTTCTCAAATATTGGTTCAAACGACTTGCCATTTCCCTGAGCATAAAAAACAATAAAGTAATGATGTGGCTGACATGTTTTATGAGCCCGGCATTATAAGAATCTTCCAACCGTCAAGCAACTAACTGCATGCAAGGAATCTCACAACATGGTGAAAGGTAGGCGGAGTTCGTGTTCCCCATTGACCTTTCATTGATTTGTTCCAGCAAATCTTGTAATAAAGACTCATGGACGATCAGACGAACAGAGGGTACGCGCGGCTCATCTTGGACTTGGCCAGCTCTGACCAAGACGACTCATTCCAACAAGGACTCGCCCAAGGCAAGGGCGCGACACAGGAACTCTCTCGTCTCCTTCAACTCGCTAAAGAGTTGGGGACTAAAATTAATGTTGAGCCCGCAGGCAAGTCTGATCAGCCCCAAAGTAGGCATTCGGGCTAACAGTCGTTTTCCCACCGCACCCAACCCTGCCATTCATGACCAAATTGGAACTTGGATGGATAGAGAATCTCTACGAGAATTTCCAGCGAGTCTACGAGTCGGGGACCGGACCGGTTAAAGTACTGATTGCCATCAGTAAGATAAACTTGGTGTGTAAGCACTGCCTTCAGATCTTTCCAACCCGGCTTGTCGGTCAGAATAGACATCTCGTCGCGTGTTCGTGCGATAGAGAACCCGCATGGTAGAAGGAGAAGAATATCAGGATCCTGTTCCTTGAGCATTTCCCAATTAATCCACGGTGCATGTTCTCCTGCCGAACCAAAGACATTTCGACCGCCAGCCAAGGTGACGAGTTCAGGCATCCAGTTGGCAGAAGCCATTAACGGATCAAGCCATTCAATGCATCCCACCGAGGAATGAGTCGTCTGCGCGGAAGCCCTTTTCGCGATCGTTTCTACACGGGCACGTAGTGTTTGAACGAGTGAACGCCCCTTGTCGCCGATTCCCAACGCAACTGCAACTGTATTGATATCATTCCACACATCTTCAAGACGATTGGGAGAGAGTGACACGAGCCTGGGCTCGTGTCCAATCAACCCGCCGATTGCCTGTTCCACGTCATTGAGACTCACGGCACATACCTCACATTGCGCTTGCGTCAGAATGACCTCAGGCGATAATTCTTTCAGTTGATCCTGATTAATTTGATACACCGACACTGCATCAGCAAGTAGGGCCTTGACCCGCTGATCAATTTCGCGACTGGTTCCTTCAGGATTGAATTTGGGCATCGTACACACCGGCAAAGAACGAACGGACACTGGATAATCGCATTCATGCGAACGACCCACCAATTGATCTTCACAACCCAATGCGCACACAATCTCAGTCGCACTGGGAATCAACGAAACTACACGTGCCAATAGGTTTCTCCAATATTAATCATGATTCAATTGGTCAAGATTCGCTGGTCCAGGATGTCCAAATCATGAACAAATAACACAAGCCCATTCAGATTGACCAATGCCAGGTATAGTACTTGGATGCTATTGCGTCTGCCACCCTACTGTTTTTTTGGATTCTGCAATTGGCTGATAATCCGAGGCCGATGTTTCATCCATCAATTCGACTATGGAATACGGCGGTGGCCAAGACATCCTAAGCTAAATACACTTGGGCACCAAATCAAGGGTGGCCAAATGTCAGGAAATACCCCCGTTCAAAAGTTGGGTATTGAACCAGGCGGGGGTTTTGCACCCGTAGAAATAATTTCTCCTACCCCGCATGAGATTTCTGCTACAGTCCCTTGCAACTCTGTATCGTTTCTCCTACCGTAATCGGTCATGTCTAAAACCCTCATCTGGCTTTTGTGCTTCCTCACGGGAGCCACATACTCACTTTCCATGACAAACTCCCTGGAGGGATTCCCGCTCGGGATTGTGGCATGGCTTGCCCTCGTCCCGCTTCATGCTCTCCTTGTGGAAATAACACCTAAACAAGGATTCTTTCGCGGTTGGTTCGCCGGGACCATCGCGTTCATCGGCACGATGTATTGGGTGGTAATTGCCATGCACTTGTACGGCCAGATGCCTCTCCTCATTAGCGTGGCCGTCATGCTGTTGTTGGCCGTGTACCTTGGGTTATATGTCGGCGTGTACGCCCTCGCATATGTATGGGTAGAGCGACGCAGGCCTTCGCTTGCTTGGATTGCAGCACCCTGTTTTTGGGTAGCATTGGAATTCTTAAGGACCTATGCCTTGAGTGGGCTCCCCTGGGGTCTTTTGGGATATTCGCAGTTTCAATGGCTTCCAATCATTCAGATTGCCGATATCACCAGCGTCTATGGTGTGTCTTTTCTCATCGTGCTGGTAAATGTTGCACTGTTCCATACCGGCCACTGGCTGATACCCAGGAAGGTCATTCCCCGGAACATCGCAAAACCTTGGCTCCCTCTAGCTGTCACACTTCCCGTGTTTCTTCTCATTTGGACCTATGGCGAAGGCTCGTTGCTCACGAGCATATCCAAACGAAGCCAGATGCCGACGCTGGATATCGGCATTGTCCAACCCAATATTGATCAAGCTCAAAAATGGGATGTGGCCTATCGCCTAGATACCATGGAGCGATACACACAGCTCACGCAACTCGCGGCTAAAGGCTCTGACTTGATCCTGTGGCCAGAATCCGCGACCCCATTTGTTTTTGAGCAAGAACCCACCTATCAATCGTTGGTTAAAAACATGGTGGTTCAGGGCAAGGCTCCACTCGTGTTTGGCAGCCCGCTCCTTCAACGCCATACCGATGGCCGCCCTTACTTATTCAACAGCGCCTACCTCCTGGATGCGTCCGGAAATATTTCGGGACGGTACGACAAGCAACATCTTGTCCCGTTTGGAGAATACATTCCCTTGCGAACTCTGCTATTCTTCCTTGATAAACTCGTGGTCGGAATCGGGGACTTTGAATCAGGCAACCAACCAACCTTACTGTCTATCCAGAAGTCCCCCGATTCACAACCTGTTCGTTTTGGGGTTGCAATTTGCTTCGAGGTGGTCTTCCCTAACTTAGTTCGGCAACTGGCCAATGCCGGGGCGAACTTTCTAATCACTCTGACGAACGATGCCTGGTTCGGTGACACCGTGGCTCCATCCCAACATTTTGCCATGGTGGTGTTTCGTGCTGTGGAAAATCGCATGGCATTTGCACGCGCTGCGAATACAGGGATATCCGGATTTATTGATCCAACCGGTCACATCCTTGCGGCCAGTCCAATTTTTACCGAACAGGCATTGACCGGCCGAATCCCGTTGACCTCACCATCGACGTTCTATACACGGTTCGGTGATATGTTCGCCTGGGGCTGTGTTATAATCTCTCTGATTTTGCTATTGTTCCTTCGGTTCTTTCCAACACAGAATGCGATTGACACGGTCTTTCAAATGCCTTCGAAACATAAAGGAGAGCAGAATGTTAGATGACCTACGCCGCCAACTGCAGGATACGGGTGAACAAATCCGGGAATTACGGAGGCATCTTTGACCTCCCCCGATTGCGTAGTGAATTAGACGAACTCGATCGGGAAAGTTCCCAACCGAACTTCTGGAAAGATGCCCAGGCGGCCGCAAAAGTTGGGAGACGAAAGGCATCAATTGAACGCGACATTCAACGTACGACCGACTTTGAGCAACGTCAGGCGGACTTGGAAGCCATGGCGGAACTCATCGGGGAGGAAGACGATCCCGACCTGGAACGGGAGCTTCAGCAGGGGGTGCAGGACATACTCGCACTGCTTGATCAGCTCCAAGTGGAGCAGATGCTTTCGGGGGAACATGACGAAAGCGCAGCCATCTTGGGCATTAATCCAGGAGCCGGAGGTACGGAATCCCAAGACTGGGCTCAAATGCTCCTACGCATGTATGTCCGATGGGCCGAGCACCATCACTATCGTGTCGAAACGATCGACCTGCAACCAGGAGATGAAGCAGGCATAAAGAATGTGACCGTGAGTATTCAAGGACCACACGCCTATGGGTATTTAAAGGGCGAGGCCGGCGTGCATCGACTAGTCCGAATCTCCCCTTTTGATGCCAACAAGCGGCGGCACACGTCATTTGCAGCAGTTTCAGTCTGTCCAGAATTAGACGATGACGTAGAAGTCGTCATAGAAGACAAAGATCTCAGAGTGGATACGTTCCGTGCGGGAGGTGCTGGAGGACAAAACGTCAACAAGGTGGAGACCGCAATCCGGATGACGCACTTGCCTACCGGCATTGTCGTCCAATGTCAAAACGAACGATCGCAATTGCAAAATCGGATGGGCGCGATGCGAGTATTGAAAGCCAAATTATTTGAGCTGGAGCAACGGAAAAAGGATGCAGAGTTTCAAAACATTGTGGGCGAAAAAAAAGACATTGCGTGGGGCAGTCAAATCCGTTCCTATGTGTTTCAACCATACCAAATGGTGAAAGATCATCGAACCAATCACGAGTCCAGCCAGGTCTCTTCCGTCATGGACGGTGCGCTCGATCCTTTTATTGAAGCCAATTTACGACAGAACATGTCTCATAGTACGTCGTAACCGTCCATTGTCCTCGTATAGCATGCACACTCACATCACGGCATTCAACTGACGCGCTCTCGTCCAATAAATAGGAACAGGGTCATGGAAGAATCTACCGATCAACGCCAACAACGCATTCAAAAACTGGACACGCTCAAAGAGTTGGGGGTTGGCTCATATGGAACTCGTTTCGATGTCACACACCAAATAGAGCCAATTCTCTCGACTTACAGTGGGCAGACCAAGGAACAATTGGCAGACGCGAAAGTGACCTGTCGCATAGCCGGACGCATCGTGGCATTGCGGCGATTCGGCAAGGCCGGATTTGCGGCGATTCAGGATGGCGCTCACCGGCTTCAGGTCTATCTCAAGAAAGATGTTCTTGGAGAACAAGGATTCACCCTTTCCAAAGAACTGGATCTTGGCGATTGGATTGGCGTGGAGGGCCCCCTTTTTCGAACCAAAACTGATGAACTCACCCTGGAAGTTCAGGTCCTCACCTTTCTGGCCAAAGGATTGCGGCCCCTTCCGGAAAAGTGGCACGGCCTCACCGATGTCGAAACCCGCTATCGGCAACGCTATGTCGATCTAATCGCGAATCCTGACGTGCACCAGATTTTTCGCACGCGAAGTCGCATCATAGCAGGCATTCGTTCGTTTTTTATTGAACTGGATTACTTGGAAGTCGAAACACCGATGATGCACCCCATCCCCGGTGGAGCTACGGCTCGTCCGTTTGTCACGCACCACAATGCGCTCAATACGGATTTGTACCTGCGAATTGCTCCGGAATTATACCTGAAGCGATTAATCGTAGGCGGATTTCGACGCGTGTTTGAGATCAATCGAAATTTTAGGAACGAAGGCATCTCCACCATTCATAATCCAGAATTCACCATGTTGGAGTTTTATCAAGCCTATGCTGACTATCAAGATTTAATGAGTTTGACTGAACGCCTGTTTGCCACCCTTGCCACAGACATCTGTGGAACCACCACACTCGATTACCAAGGAACCACCATTGACTTAACCCCACCTTGGCGACGACTTCCGTTCTTAGAAGCCATTCTCGAGGTCAATCAGTTGGATCGCAGGGTGCTTCAAGATCACGATGCGGCAAAAGCCGCCACACGCCTATTACACGTGGAGGTTCCCCCAAAGACGAGCCATATGGGAACCTTGAATCTCATTTTTGAAGAAACCGTGGAGAGAAACCTGACACAACCGACGTTTATTATAGACTATCCGACGGAGATATCCCCACTCTCTCGACGCAAAGATACCGATCCTGCCCTGACGGATCGGTTTGAACTGTTTATTGCCGGTCGCGAATTGGCCAACGGGTTCTCAGAACTCAACGACCCTCTAGATCAACGCGAACGATTCGAAGCCCAGGTTGCCCAACGAGAGGCAGGCGACGAAGAAGCCCATTACCTGGACGAAGATTTCCTTCGTGCGTTGGAATATGGCATGCCCCCCACGGCAGGTGAAGGCATTGGGATCGATCGCTTGGTCATGCTCTTCACCAATCAAGCCTCAATCCGAGATGTCATTCTCTTCCCGCAGTTGCGGCCGGAGAAATCCACATGAATCTACCTTTTGAAATTTTTATCGGGTTACGATACCTGCGTGCCAAACGGCGAACTAAAACTATTTCGTTTAATACGGCCATCTCGATCACAGGGATTACGTTAGGAGTCGCCGCGTTGATCGGCACACTAGGCATCATGACCGGCTTCAAGGAAGATCTCCAAGAAAAGATATTGGGTACCACTTCGCATATTGTTGTGCAGGAAAAAGGACATGTCACCATGGCAGACTATGGAACCCTGGTGCAGAAGGTGGAAGAAATCCCAGGAGTCGTTGCGGCCACGCCGTTTATTTTCAAGCAAGTGCTCTTGACGTCAAAAACCGGGGTTCAGGGCATTGTTCTACGAGGGATTGACCCGATTAAGGAACCTCAGGTCACGGAGCTTGAATCCAATATTAAATTTGGCAGCATTCAAAACCTCATGACACCTCCGGCAGAGACACCCTCTGGCATATCGCCTCCTTCCGCTACACCAAAACCAGGCATCATCCTCGGTAAAGAGTTGGCTCTACGACTTAGCGTCTTCGTGGGAGATCACATCAACGTGGTCTCGCCGGTTGGTCCAATCAGCGCAATAGGCATGACACCGAAAATCAGACCGTTCACGATTGTCGGCATCTTTCAATCGGGAATGTATGAGTATGATTCGTCACTAGCCTATATCGCGCTGGAAGATGGACAAAAATTTTTCAATCTGGGCGAGATGGTCACGGGCATTGAAGTGAAAGTTGATGACGTCTTTTCTGCCAAGACGATTGCCACCCGGATTGAAGCTCACGTGGGATTAGGGTATTCAGCGCGGGACTGGATGGACCTCAATCGGAATCTCTTTTCCGCACTCAAACTCGAAAAAACGATGATGTTTCTGTTACTGGTCCTGATTACGCTAGTCGCGTCATTCAATATTGTTGGTACGTTGACGATGATCGTGAACGAGAAGCAACGCGAGATCGCGATTCTGAAAGCCATGGGTGCGACACCCAAATCCATTATGCGCATTTTCATGCTAAACGGCGTAATCATTGGGCTCACGGGGACGGCCATTGGGATCCCACTGGGTTACACCTTCTTGTGGCTCATACAAAACTTTTGGAGTTTTGACCCCTCAGTCTATTACATCGCTCAAATTCCTGTTCACATCCAAGCCCTTGACGTCATACTCGTTGCATGTTCCGCGATCATCATCAGTTTTATCGCAACCATTCTCCCATCGTGGCAAGCTGCAAAACTTGCTCCTGTCAACGCACTCCGATACGAGTAACCCACATGGACGCATCCGCTTCAGCCCCGATCCTGCTACAAGCCAAGAACGTCTACAAATCGTTTGTCATGGGAACGCAAACAGTCGAAGTTCTGAAAGGGATTGACTTGGATATTTATCGGGGCGAAATGCTGGCGATGATCGGAGCATCCGGAGCTGGGAAGAGCACGTTCCTGCATATTATGGGAACATTGGACCAGCCAACTCGGGGGGATATTTTGTATGATGGGCAGAATATCTTTAAATTAACCGAACAGGCACTGGCAACTTTTCGAAATCAACGCCTCGGGTTTGTCTTTCAGTTTCATCATCTATTACCAGAGTTTACAGCCCTGGAAAACACGTATCTACCGGCCTTGATTCAAAACCAACCCAAACGACAAGCCATGGACGAAGCCAGGACACTCCTTGCAGAAGTCGGACTGGCTCATCGGCTTCATCATAAACCTGGGGAGTTGTCAGGAGGAGAACAACAACGAGTCGCTGTCGCCCGCGCACTCATTCAAAGTCCGGACATCGTCTTTGGCGATGAACCGACGGGCAACCTCGATACAAAAACCGGAGAAATGCTGTTCGAATTATTGCAAACGTTAAATCAAAAACGACACACCGCATTTGTCATCGTCACACATAATGAACATTTATCGGAACGTGTGGATCGGTTGATCCATATGCAGGATGGGAAGATCTTGCGTGATTCGTGAACCGCGATGCAAAATCAGTGAACCGCATAATTCGTGAGGGGCAATCTGGAAACCACGTCCAGAATGCGTGACTCAGAAATCCCTACCTGGATGATGCGGCGATACGATCCTTAATCACGTCAAATGTTGGTTTTGGAATCACTTTCTTGGCAGCCAAACAGGTTTTATCCCCCCCCCCCCGTAAAAACTCTGTAATCAGATCTCCCGTACCCCGGGTCAGGATTTTCCGTCCGACTTTAAGATCCACGAAGTCCGTAAATCGGCATTGAATCCCTGGGACGCTTCAATGCTCGTCCCCCGTCCCCGGCCCCAACTCATTCGCTTTCATGGGGTACTGGCGCCCCATGCCGCGTTGCGGTCTCAGATCGTTCCCGGCGAGGCCGACCAAGCACCTAACACTCCCGCTGAGCAGGGCGATCTCTCCGCAGCCTCACCACGAGCCCGGATGAGCTGGGCGCAGTTACTCAAACGGCTCTTCGCGATCGACCTCACTACCTGTCCGCAGTACGGCGGCCCCTTGACGATCATCGCAGCCATCGAAGAGCCCGCTGTGATCATCAAGATTCTCGCCCA
>JAYWMS010000084.1:0-5832 GCA_035873215.1 Nitrospirota bacterium
ACCAAGGGCAATATTGTAATCGGCGGTGCCTCGTTGATCACAATGTCCTTCTATGGTTAAACTTCTTTCATCATTCTCCCCTAACCAACTAGCATCATGGACAAGGGCTTGGGCACCATCTTGGCTCACATTCCAGCTATCCAGCTGAAAAAAAACATCTTGCAATTCAACATTGATGATCTTATGACCCTCAGGTCCGGCATTCTGATCAAAACTGCTTGAATATTCCTGCATGCTGGGTGGATTTCCCGGCATTCCAGTAGGATAGTCTTCGGTGCCAATGGGATAGTTTGGTGAAGAAGGCCGCGCATTGGAGCTTGGTCCGGGATCACTGGGATCACCGGAATCAAAGGAAGGCTGCGCTTCTGCCACCATATTGCCCTGCACAAATTCTTCCGCTAGCGGGCCACCTTCTTCAAAATCACCAGGTTGCTCAAAGCTCGTGCCAAAGTCCGGGAGTAGAGCCATTGATTCTTCAAATTTCTTGGAGTCATCCCTCAATGGAGGAAAGCCGCCAGGGTTTTGCTGGATGTATCCATCGACGGAATTGGGCCTCACAAATCTCCCTTGCGCAACATCCCACACCCCATCTTGCTGGTATCCATCATTCGGTTCTCTTGCGACATCCCACGTCCCATCTTGAAGGTATCCAGAATGCGGGTCTCTTTGACCCATTTCATTTTCTGCGAATTCTGCAGTCGAGTCCATGCTCTCGCTTCCCACCATGGCTCGGAATGCTTTTGAACTGCAGCCTTGCCCCAACAGCAGCGCGACACCAGCTAGGACCGTGACTGTCAGAATGTTGCTCTTCCTTCCCATAACGTGCCTCCTTAAAAAATTGCAGCGTGATGCATGTGTGCAACCCGGCTGGTTCTCTTTCTGTTGGTGATTGTCTTTCATAAAATTGCTATTTATCCCGTGAGAGTAACCTTGAGATCTTGAAATTACGACGTAATATGGTCCGTCGTTCTCGTTTTCATCGTCTTGTTCTTCGACCTAATTATCGGTGAGCCGAATAAAAACTTTAGGTAAAATAGGAACTTAGGATGATAGGGAAAGCTCGTTTTCGACTAGGATCAGAACAGTAAACCAGCGAATTAACTGGAAAAGTATGAACAACAGGTTGGTATTGATCCAATTATCCCCAGAGCCCAATCGACAATAAGTGCCAAATGCCTGGGGCGAACTTAAATACTGGATCAGATCAGAAAAGGAATGATGTTTTAAGGAAAGCAAAAAGGGGAGGAACCAAAACGCATGCGTAGGAAAACGGAAATGTCGAGTGCCAGTTACCTCTAAGTTTGTACGAAAGCCAAAAAGGTAGGGGAAAGACACATCCTGGTCAGATGTGACTAGTTTTTTAGACTTCAAAAAACCCCAAAGCTCATTCGGGAGTAAGGCTTAACTCGGCTGAGGACGCAAGATCGCACGCTGATACCAATTCCAGAAGTGCCCTACACCATCAGCAACAGATATCGTAGGATCATAGCCGATGAGATCATGAGCTTTTCGAATATCGGCATATGTATAGCTGACATCGGCATCAACCATTGGCGTGGTGATAAGATTGGCCTTTTGACCTGCCAGCTTTTCTATCAATTGAACGAACTCCGCTAACAAGACAGGCTGTCCGCGACCTAAGTTAATGACTTCATACCCACAGGATCGATCCAGTGCACCGACCACACCTTGAACAATATCTGCCACGAATGTCCAATCACGATGCATTTGTCCACCGTTGTACAGTGGCACTTCACGACCAAGAAAAATGTTATCCAAAACCTTGTACGCCATCATGTCCGGACGCCCCCGTGGTCCATACACCGTAAAAAACCTGAGAGCGGTGAAATCCACGCCGTACAGATGATGATAAGAATAACCTAATAATTCCCCTGCCCGCTTACTCGCGGCGTATGGTGCCAACGGACGATCGCAGGTATCATCTTCGACAAAGGGAATCTGCTTGGTATTACCATAGACTGATGAGGTCGATGCAAAGACAAAGGCTGGTTTGCTCGCTACAGACGCCTGAGGACCAACCCGACCTATCGCGGCATCAAGCAGGTTCAAAGTCCCAGTAACATTGACATCATAATACACATGCGGATTATCCATGGAGGCCCGAACGCCGGCCATCGCGGCGAGATGTGCCACACCATCAAATTGGTGGGCCGCAAAAAGCTCCTTCAAGACCTGCTGATCTCGGATGTCACCTTTGACAAACGTGAATGTTCCCCCTTGCGAATTTGTCCCGGCAGACTCCGATATTTCTTGAATATTCGCTCGTTTTCGAGCCGGATCGTAATAATCATTTAAATTGTCCAAACCAACCACTCGATCACCGCGAGCAACTAGCGCTTCGACTGTATGGCTGCCAATAAACCCTGCGGCTCCTGTCACTAATATGGTCTTGGACACGTCAGCTCCTTCTATTAGATGAATGCCGATCTATCACCTGCTCCGCAACATGACAATCAAGTCACGTGAAGGCTATGCATGCTTTCAAATCGGCCATTACGTTCGACAGCTTAATAGAATTCCCTACATCTTCTACATACATGGATGGTGAGACCCGTAGCCAACGATTCCGATAAAAAGACACTTTTGGGGGGAATATCCGAATAACGGTGTATTGAGGGGAGCCCACTCCATTGGTACAATACGCACTCATCCCTTACTAACACATTTTGATCATGACCAGTACTGAAGTATCAGAAATCACGGAAGAAGACATAGGGCTTGAAACCGGAAAGGACTTCGAAGCCACTGTCATCGTCTATAACTGTGATTGTCATACCTACCAGCAGGTCATTGACCTCTTCTGCAGCCACATTCCCGGCATGACCTCATCAAAGGCTTTCGAATTAGCTTGGAAAATCGATCATCAGGGCAGCGCCCAGGTCTATCAAGGATCGCAAAAGATAGCGGACGCCATCGCAGCAAAACTGGCGGCAGGAGGACTCAGGGTAGAAGTACGGTGACGTGAGAATCGACGACTCGGCTCATGCCCCCTACTCTCTGAAGACAAGGCTTGACCCGCCGCGATCTATTGGCCCCTGCGCTTTGAACCCTTGGCCGTTGAGGCGGATTTAGGTTTTCTTCCCGGAGAAATAGCCTTTTCCCGGGAACCTGCCTTCCCCTTGGACGAAGCCTTAGCTTTCGAAACGATAGCCTTCTTTTTTACTGCTTTAGACTTACCAGCAGGCTTTGACTTAGAAGACGGTCTGGGTTTCGATGAAACCTTGACGTTTCGCGCTCCTTTGGATTTTGAAACAGGGGCAACCTTGGCTTTGACCTTTGACCGAGACTTCGCTGGAGCTTTGGGTTTTAGAGGGGGCTTTCCCGTGACTTTGGTTGCAGATTTCCCTTTGGCTTGGGCTGTTAGTGGAGACTTTTTCAAAACAGGCAGTTGCTTGGCAGGACTTTTCCGAACTTCGACTTTCGGCTTGGAGCCAGACGTTGGAGCCCGTAACGTTGGCGAGGCTTGAGACTTTTGAGGAGGAATCTTGGGAGGTTTGGGTTTGGGTTTGGGTAAGGCCGTGGAAGGACGAGTCGGACGGACAATACGCAGGTTCTCGCCGCTATACACCCGAACCTGATAGAGCTCCATTAACTTGCCAACTGCATTTTGATCACCTTTTCTCGCGAGGGCAAGCAAATGACGCCGTTGATTCATCTCCTCTTCTTCAGTATGAGACGTCACTCGCCGTTCCACAACTATGCCTTTCTACTCAGTTTTTGGCTTTTCTTAAAGACCGAACCAGGAGGGCCCATAAGGTACACGAACCATACGTTTTTTTCCACAAGTATTATAACCTATGGAAAAACTATTTTTTCTGGCCAAATACCGTTGCGTCGCAAGAGAAATATTTGAGCTGTTTAACCGGAATAATAATCACTTCCTTAGGAGTATCAATTTCCAAAACCTCCATGTCATCGCTAATGGTATGGCGCACAACGTCATTGACCATCAATTCCTGATTGTCGGTAAATACCACCTTCACCCAGTACTGCACAACAGACTCCTTTCACCTAGCATTCGAGTCATTTCAGAGCCCCCTTGCCCGATTCACCCAACTCCTTCGAGCGTAGAGTAGCCCCTTCGACGGCATTCATGACTGTGGCGCGCAAGCGGCCCTGTTCAAGCCGGTGAAGCCCCACAATGGTTGTCCCACCCGGGGAAGCCACCTGGTTTTTAAGATCACTGGGCGACACACCTTTTTCTAATACCATTTTGGCCGCGCCCAGGACCGTTTGGGCAGCCAGTAACTGAGCCACTGGCCTGGACAGCCCCATCTTGACGCCTCCATCAGCTAAAGCTTCAATAAAAACATACACGTAGGCTGGCCCACCTCCGCTCAATCCGGTCACCGCATCCATGAGGGCTTCCTCAACTACGACAGCCTTTCCAACAGATTCAAAGAGGGTTTGACCGAGAAGTAGCTCTTCAGATGACACGCCTGGCCCGCCAGCTAACGCAGCCGCCCCCTCCAAAATACTGGATGCGGTATTTGGCATCACTCGTATAACACGTGAGTTTGGCCCTAATCCCTTAGTTATTTGCGATATGGGAATCCCCGCTGCAACTGAAATCCAAAGTTGCGATGAACCTGACAGGGATTGCAAATCAAACAAAATTTCGTCTATTACTTGAGGTTTTACGCAAATGACAACAATATCAGCCCACTTCACAGCATCTAGGTTGGTTAGTCCAATACCAATTCCATAGCGTTCCTTGAGAACCTTCAGCCTGTCTTGAGATATATCGGTGGCATGAATCTGTGATGGGGGCACAACTTGTTTTTTGACCACTCCAGACACCAAGGCCTCAGCAATGTTACCCGCCCCAATAAAGGCAATTTTCTTAGTTTTTAACATGACTCAGGCAGTATATCCCCCGTAGATGCTCCATTCAACTCAGGAATACCGGGATACTTCTTTTTCAAACCTTTATTGAGGAAAGAAAGAGTTGATCAATTTTTTTTCAGAAGAGTATGATAATTATGACAGCGGGAGAACTACTCTCCACGGTATGGATAATGCGAAATCCTGGATTATTTCAACCATCTCCGAATAGGTTGACACTGAGTGCTACCCAAAATGGGCAAACTCTGACCTTTTAAGGGGGGCCTTCTTATGAAAACATGGTCGATTCCGCTATTCATTATTGCGCTCCTCATAGTTGTCACGATTCCAGAGTCCTCCGCGCGGCGGACGCACCTCACCGCTGAACAGCTTGACCACCTCCAGAACATACAAACCATTCTCACGACGGTCCTTACCTTGACGGAAGAAGGGAGGAGTACGGGTGAATCTATACAGAAGACGGTGACACAGCGACTTAGGGAAATTGGCTATACCGTCACAGCTGATCCGAAACAACCACACGACGTCGCCTTTAAGGTAAAATGCGAGGAGCGCAAGACATGGACGGGCACCACTCCAGAAGGGGGCGATGCCGAGCTAGCTGACGCTCCGGCTCGACTCTGGAAGGGTCCAGCTTGTCTGTTCACCTATTTGCTGGACGGAAAGGACCTGGGCTGGCGGAAGGAGATTCGCACGTCGTTTGAAGACGCCATCGCCGCTGCCCGAACAGAGGGAAAAACAAAGAGCGGGCAGTATGCTCTCCAACAACTGGCGAAAAGAGTGGAGGTCTATGATTTTCCCGTACTGATTTCCGCGGAATGGGGCCAAACCCAGCGACTGCTCAAGCTCTTGCACGAGCCCTCAACTCACAAACTTCGCAAATTGAAGATTCTTTCCGTCTTAAGTGATCTCCAATCAGAGGAAGCGCTCCCACAACTCACAGAGATCATGAAGGACAAGGATTTG